>NZ_LZZL01000001.1:0-97869 GCF_002006495.1 Clostridium sp. BL-8 | reverse complement strand
GTATGACACAAAATAGGCAAGCATACTGGTCTGTTATTTTTTTGATTGTGCCTTATATGATAATAAAATATGCAGTTGGATACAAAAATGAGTTTTGTTTAAATTGATACAATGATGTATCAAGCCAGCAATTAATTGGGGTTAATTGCTGGCTTTTTTGGAATTATTTGATAAAGAGGAGATGTAGCAATGTTCAATTTTATGAGTAAGTTAAAAATTAAATATAAATTATTATTAATAACAAGTTTTTTCGTAGTAGGATTTATTATTTTTGGAATATATGCATTATATTCTTTATCAAAAGTCAAAGTAAATGGAGCAATGTATAATGAAATCGTCCAAGGTAAAGATTTAGTAGCAGATATTTTACCACCACCTGAATATATAATAGAATCAGATTTGTTAACATATCAATTGTTAAATGAAACTGATAAAAATAAAATAGAAGATCTAATTAAGAGAAGTGAAGAATTAGAATCAGAATATAATGAAAGACATGAATATTGGGTTAAAGTTTTACCAGAAGGAGATATGAAAAAATATATGGTGGAGGATGCATATAAATATGCAGCTGAATTTTTTAAGATAAGAGATGATGAATTCTTCACAGCAATTAGACAGGGTGATAAAGAAAAAGCAGAAAGCTTAGTAAATGGAAAACTTCTAGATGCTTATGATAATCATAGGCAATACATAGATAAGGTAGTTAAACTCGCAGATGAAAAGAATAGCTCAGTTGAAAAGCAGGCCTCAGTTTTTATAAATAGAACTGTTATAATTTTAATTGGACTAGCTTTTGCTATGGCTTCTATTGTAATTTTAATTTCAGTAATTATTAGTAAAAGTATCACGAATCCATTAGCCTTTGCTCTTAATAATTTACAGTCTATTGCAAATGGAGATTTTTCAAGAGAATTACCTGGAAAAATGACAGTAAGAAAAGACGAAATAGGGGATATAATCAATGCTATAGACTTAATGAAAAATTCATTAAAAAATTTAATTAAAGAAATAAATACAGAAAGTAATAAGATAAAAGAAATTGGTTCAAATGTTGCAGACAATATGAATAAACTAGATTCAAATATTGAAGATGTAGCAGCAGTAACAGAGGAATTCTCAGCGAATATGGAAGAGAGCTTAGCATCAACTGAAGAAATGTCAGCATCATCAAAAAAAATTGAAAGTTTCATTGATAGTATGACTAAAGAATCCAGAAACGGATTAAATGAAGCAAAAACCATAAAGGATAGAGCTGAAAATATAAAAAGTAATTTTACTGAATCTCAAAATAAAGCTCAAGGTATCATTAAAGATGTCATAACAGAAGTTGAAGAATCAATAGAAGATTCAAAGGTCATAGAAAAAATAAAAATATTGTCAGAGACTATAATGGAGATTACGGCTCAGACTAATTTACTTGCATTAAATGCATCTATAGAAGCATCTAGGGCTGGAGCTGCCGGAAAGGGGTTTGCTGTAGTAGCAGAGGAAATTGGAATATTAGCAGAAGAATCTAAAGCTACTGTAGTTGAAATTCAAAATGTAACAAATATCATTACTGAATCAGTAAATAATTTATCAGTTAATTCAAAGAATTTAATTGGTTTTGTAGAAAATGAAGTTGTTAAAGATTATAAATCAATGCTTAATGTAGCAGATCAATATAGTATAGATGCAAATTTTGTTAATTCTCTAGTGTTAAAATTTACTTCAACAACTGAGGAATTAGCATCATCAATTAATAATGTAATAAGCGCTATAGATAATGTGGTAAAGGCTTCGGCAGATGGAGCAGAAGGAACACAAAATGTTGCACAGAAAGTAAATGACATCACAGTACAATCTAATGGGGTAAAAACTCAATGTAATAAATTAGATAAAAGTATACAGAATCAAAAAGGGCAGATAAGTAAATTTAAGATTTCATAGAAGGTTATGGATATATATTGTAAATTATCAATCTCAACATATATATTAAACTTAGTAGTAGAAATTTTCATTGTAGGAGATTAAAATATGAAGAACTTTTTTAACCTAGGGATATTAATGATGAACAAGCTTAAGATATTTTCCAAATTCTTATTTATAAGTTTTTTCCTGTTTGCATTACTGTGCATTGTTATCTATCAATTTTTTTCGACTAATAATGCGAATATAAAATTTAATGAACAAGAACGCTATGGAGTGGAATATGCCGCCTATTCAAAAAAATTAACCTTAAGCATTCAAGAATATATGGAACTAGATAAGCAGCTTAAGGCAGATGATCCTTCTGCAAAGGAAAAACTAAATAAAGTTGAAGCAGATATTGATATGTATTTTAAAGAAATAAGAGAACTTGATGATAAAAGAAACCATGTTTTAGATAACTCCGCTTCAAAAAAGGAAGTTAGCATAGATATAGAGGACAGCTTCAAGCAATGGGAAAATATAAAGTCTTTAAATCCTAATATAGATGCATATTCAGAAGAAATAGATAAAAAATATTCTGACATTATTTTAAGTCTTTTAACTATACATAGAGATATATCTGACAACTCAAATCTTACACTAGATCCAGATCTAGATAGCTATTATTGTATGGATGTGACAATGTTTAGACAGCTGGATTTATCAGATGCGCTTTTTGAATTAAGAAGAGTAACTAATGATATAGCTTTAAAGAACTATATTACGGGTGATGATACAATTAAATTGGTCACTTTATCAACTAGAATATCTATATTAAATGATACTATAAAAAATGACATGAATACTGCAATTAAGTTTAATGAGAGTAAGGAAACTACAACTCTTACTTCATCAAGGGAAGAAGTTGCAGAACTTACAGATAGTCTTCAAAATCTTACAGATAAATTAAATAAAGAACTAATTAAGTCTAATGATTCTATGATTAACTATGAGGAATATAATAATCTTGTTAACAGCTCTATAGATTTAAATTCAAGGTTTTTTGATGATACTCAACAGAAATTAGATAAATTAATTGAAATGAGAGTCGATAATTATAAAGCACAAAACACTAGGGTTATGATTGGTATTTTTACCATATTACCTATAATATCATACTTATATATAGCCTTTACTATGTCTATAATTAATTCTATTAAGAAGCTAAAAATAGCTACTTCAAAAGTATTAGAAGGAGATTTATCTACAAAAGTATATATTAATACTAATGATGAAATTAACGAAATTGGAGAAATGTTAAATAAGATGATAGAATCTTTTAGAAATCTTATTGAACAGCTAGTTAGTTCAGAAAAAATGGCGGTTTTAGGTCAGCTGGTTGCAGGGGTTGCTCATGAAATAAATACACCTCTTGGGGCAATTCAAGCTTCAAGTACAAATATATCAAGCTATTTAGAACAGTTCATTACAAAATACAGAGAATTGCTCAATATATTATCAGAGAAACAGCAAGATTTGTTTTTTGAATTAGTTAATCAAACTATAGGTCAAAATATATATCTTACATCTAGAGAGCAGCGTAGATATAGAAAAGCATTGACTAATGAATTAGAGGAAAATGACATTGAAGATGCTAGCGAAATAGCTGATAACCTAGTAGATATGGGGATATTTGAAAATATATCGAGTTTTTTGCCTATTTTGAAATCTCCTCATAGGGAATTTATATTACAAATGGCCTATAATTTATCCGCACTTCAAAGGAATAATCTAAATATTACTATGGCGGTTGGGCGTGCATCAAAAATGGTTTTTTCTCTTAAAAATTATTCTCGTCAAAATCAATCTGAGGAATTCGTGGAAGAAAATATAATAGACTCTATAGAAACTGTACTTCAAATATATTATAACCAAATCAAGCAAAACACAGAGATTATAAAAAATTATAGTGAGATCCCTAAAATATTATGTGACCCAGATCAATTAAATCAGGTCTGGACTAATATAATTCAAAATGCGCTGCAAGCCATGAATTATAAAGGGATTATACAAATAGATGTACTAAATGAGGAAGAATACGTAGTAGTTGATATTTCTAATAATGGTAAGGAAATTCCTGAAGAAATTAAAGATAAAATATTTGAGCCATTCTTCACAACAAAGCCGTCAGGAGAAGGGACAGGCTTAGGGCTGGATATAGTAAAAAATATTGTTTCAAAGCATAAAGGTAGTATAAGTGTAAATAGTAATTCAGAAAAAACAACCTTTATAGTTAAGCTCCCTATTAAACAAGCATAGAATTTTATATTATATATTCATTCTACTATATATGTTGCAATATATATAGTATGAAGAAAATCTTATATATATATTCAAAAATGTTTATTCATTAGAATTGATCCATAATTTTAGTTATTTGAATAAAATAAGGTTTGAAAAATAAATTATAAAGGAGAGAATATATTTGTATGGATAAAAGAACATTGCTATGTGTAGATGATGAAAAAATAATATTAGACAGCCTTAAATCACAGCTGAAAAAAAGATTTGGCAATATGTTTAATTATGAAATTGCTTCAGATTCAGAGGAGGCAATGGAGATTATTGAGGAGTTAAATGAAGATGGAGTAGTAATATTAATAATAGTTTCTGATTGGCTTATGCCAGGCATAAAGGGGGATGAATTTTTAATAAAGGTTCATGAAAGGTTTCCTAATATCATTAAGATTATGCTTACTGGTCAAGCTGATGAAGCGTGTATTAAAAATGCCTTTGATAATGCTAATTTATACTGCTGTATAAATAAACCCTGGAAAGAAGAAGAGTTATTCCGAGCCGTTGAAGATTGTATTTAAGGAGACAGACTTATGAAAAAGCCAGTTATTTTGTGTGTAGATGATGAGAAAATAATATTAAACAGTATAAAGGATCAGATTAAAGAAAAAATAAATGACTATTCTATAGAAGTAGCAGAGAGCGGCCAAGAAGCACTTGAAATAATAGATGAAATGCTAGAAGAGAATGTAGAAATTCCAATTGTAATCTCTGATTATATTATGCCAAGCATGAAGGGAGATGAGTTTCTAGGAAAGGTACATAAAATAATTCCAAATACTATGAAAATACTTCTTACAGGACAAGCTACCACTGAGGGAATTTCTACAGCTGTAAATAAAGCAAATTTATATAGATACATTTCAAAGCCTTGGGAAAAGGATGACTTATGTATGACAATAGCAGAAGCAGCGAAGAGCTACTACATGGATAGGCAGCTTGAGAAGCAAAATAAGGATCTGATAAAGCTTAGAAACGGTATTGTAGAAATAATGGTTACTGCACTAGACACGAGAGATAAAACTACATCTGGTCATTCAAAGCGTATTGCAAATTATGCTGTGAAATTTGCTGAAGCTATAAACAGTATTGATTATGGTAAATACAAAGATGTTAATTTTTCTAAAGAAAAAATACAAGAAATATACTTTTCAGGATTATTGCATGACATAGGCAAAATAGGCATTAGTGAAAGTATTCTACAGAAAGAATTAAGGCTTTCAATAGAACATCAAAATGAAATAATGTATAGATTTAGCTATTATAAAAAATGCCTGGAAATAAAAAAATTGCTTAAAGAGATAAATGAACAAGAAATGTTGATTTTGGATAATATAGATCATTATTTATCAATTGTACTTGAAATGAGTAAACGCTCTTACATTAATAAAGAAGAGATTGACGAAATAATATTAATACATTCAATTAAATACATTAATCCTAATGATGAACTCTTAAGTCTATTAGATGATTTAGAGGTAGAGAATTTAACAATAAAAACTGGAAATTTAACCGAAAATGAAAGGCAGATCATAAACTCTCATGTCCAAAAAACCTATGATATATTAAAGAGAATTCCTTGGACAAAAGATCTAGAGCTAATTCCTGAAATAGCCGCAAGTCATCATGAACGTATGGATGGCACTGGATATCCCAGGGGCTTAAAGGCAGATGAAATTTTAATTGAATCAAGAATGCTTGCAATAATAGACATTTTTGATGCCTTAACCTCTCGAGATAGACCATATAGAAAATCTGTACCTGTCTCAAAGGCATTAAATATACTATGTGAAGAAGTAGAATTAAATCATTTAGACAGAGATTTATATGAAATTTTTGTGAAAGAAAAAATATATGATATTATTGGTGATGAAATTAATTTATATAAAAAATCAAACGAGAAACAGGTACACCTTATATAAACTTGAATGGGGGCAAGTAATTTTGAAAAGCTCAAAATTACTGCCCTTATTATTTTATAAGTCTTCTAAAAAATTTTGGCTTCTAATTTATTTTAAGGTCAATTTAATAAGCTTAAACAAGGTGAGTTCTAGTTTCCAGTAAAATTATTAGGATTTTTAAAAGAAAAAGAAATTAATATAATATACTGGGTTCCTTCGGCATATTAAAAGGTGTTAGAGATGATATTGATTTTAGAGAATGTAGAACTTTGATTGATGAAGGGATTTTAGATTCATTTGATATTGTTGAAATTGTCAATTTAATTGATGAGGAATATGATATTGAAGTTCCTGCCATTGAAATAGTTCCTGAAAACTTTAATAGTGTAGAGGCAATTTTAAATATGATACAGCGATTGCAGGAAGAATAAATATTATATGCACCAATCTACATCGTAGGTGATATAGAAAATGAACACACGATTATTTCGGAAAGACAACCGAATCGTGTGTTATTTTTTTGTGTAAATGTGGTTTATGTGTTGAAAAGAAAAATATAGAAATTAGGCATAATAAGTATAAAATATTAATAATAAATTTTATTTATTATATCCGATTTCAATCAAGAAATCTCCTAAATCTTTATCAAGATTCATTATATGGTTTTTAAGCCAATCAATTAAGCTTTGTTGAATATTTAAAGCTAATAGAGTTGAAGCACCATGTGTCTCAAATACTCTTTTAAATTCTTTAAGATCATTTTTGAAATTTTCATGTTGTATATGTTGAATATCAAGCAGAGGATAATTTGTTTTTCTTTGAATTTCTTCCTCTTCATTAAAATGTTTAATTACATAATCTTCAAGAAATTTTAAAGTCTTAATAACCTCATCATCACTTTTCAGATTTTCAATAGACACTAATAATTTATCAATACAATTAAACAATTCTTTATGTTGATTATCAATATTATCAATTCCTATAGATAAGCTGCCATCCCAAATAAAATTCATAAAAACCACCTTCCATAAAATATATTATTAATCTCAATATAATTTTCGACATATTATGTGAAATACCTTTATTTTAGAGCTTGTTTTGTTTGTGCATATAATGTTTATCATAACACATATGATGGATGAATACGAGTCAGAAATAGGTTTAAGAATTACACTTTTATTTAAATAAGCGAGTTATGTTGCATTAAAGACTTTAGTAGAGATATTAAGAACTTTCTTGATCAAATAAAGTGGTAGATAAGGTTTTATCCCTCATTTTACTAAATTTTCGATTTAAATTAACTTGCATTCAGAATATTTATTTCTATATTCAGAGGGTGTATAGTTTGTATGTCTCTTAAATATTTTTCCAAAATAGCTTATCCCATTAAAGCCTACATCAAGGGCAATATTAGAAATAGGAGCTTCACTTTTTATAAGCAGTTCTGATGCTTTTGAAATTCTGTATTCAATTAAATATTCAAAAGGTGTTACATTCAAAAGTCTTTTAAAACAGCGGCAGCATTCACTTTTACTGATATGTGCAGCCGTTGCAATGTTATCTAACAAAATATTATGTGTATAGTATTTGTGTATATATTGCATAGCTAATTTTACACGTTCATCATCATTTGACATTGTAAGAGGTGAACTATTTATTTCATTTTTCATTTCTTTAATTAAATTTAACCAAGCAATACTTAAATAATTTCGCATTTCTAATTCATATCCATATGTTTTTTCATGAGATAAGGTAAATACCTTTTTTAAATGTTTTAGTATGCTTTTTTGCCATGGAATATTAGGTTTTAAAGAGATATATTTTAAGTTTCTATTTTTAATAATTGGAGTTAAATAGTTCTTTTCAATGAGCGACAGTTCGGCACCTCCTATTAAAGTTGAATTGAAATCAATAGAAAACATCATACAATTATTAGTGGTATATGGCTTAATTTGATGAAGTACATTTGAATTTATCATAACTCCTTCATTAGGAGATAAAATTATCTTTTCATCCTCAATAAAAATAACTACTCTATCATGAAGTGAATATGAGAATTGTATTTCTTTATGCCAATGCCATCTGATATATCCTTCTTCAAATAGATTAAATTTATCAGTATAAATTGCTATTGGGAAATCATTAGAACCATGTTTTAATGTTTCCTGTAAATCATCGTTTACTTCTATTTTTGTTGCTTGCATTTTTATCATCTCGCTAATATAGTTTTAATCTTTGACAATATAGTAATTGTTATATATTTGAAATAATATTAGAATTATTACAGATTTATTTAAATAAGTCAATATATCAACAATATTAACTTAAAAAAGAATAGTAAAGAAAATACTAAATTTATGGAGATAGGAGGTGAGTTAAAAGTTATGCAGCATTTACGTTATAAAGGATATACAATGGCCATGATCGGAGCTACCTTGTGGGGAGTATCCGGTACCGTTGCACAAAAGCTTTTCCAAAATGAGGGCTTTCAGCCTGGTTGGTTAGTTACAGTAAGAATGATAATAACGGGTATACTATTACTTTTATTTGCTGGCATTAAGAACAATAGGCAATATAAAGTTTGGTCAATTTTGAATGATAGCACTGGAAGAGTAAGTATATTAATATTTGGAATAGTTGGGATGCTTGGAGTACAATATGCTTATTTTATGTCTATTGAATCAGGAAATGCAGCTACAGCTACATTGTTGCAGTATTTAGCTCCAATGTTTATAGTAATATATTTAGCAATACGATTCAGAAAGATTCCAAGTTTATATGAAACTATTGCAGTTTGTTTAGCAATTTTGGGAACATTTCTTCTAGTAACAAACGGGACGCTTCAAAGACTTACTATTTCATTATCAGCAGTTGCTTGGGGAGTTGGATCAGCTATTGCCCTCGCATTTTATACATTATATCCGAAAACATTACTTGAAAAATGGGGGGCTGTTATTGTTGTAGGATGGGGGATGATTATAGGAGGAATTGGGCTGAGTTTAATAAATCCACCATGGCAGATGTATGGTCAAAATTGGTCCTTAATTTCTGGTGCATATGTAGGATTTGTAGTTGTATTTGGTACTTTGATTCCATTTTATTTGTATATAGATAGCTTACGATATATTGGACCAACTGATGCTAGTTTGTTAGGAAGTGCAGAACCATTATCAGCCACTATTGTATCTGTATTTTGGTTACATGTTCCATTGGGGGTGTTCGAAGTAATTGGAGGATTATGTATTATAGGCACTGTAGTTACTTTAGCCTTAAGATCTGAAAATAGAAGTAAATCTTCAATTTGAGAGAAAATGAGAATGTAGCAATAAGCATTTTCTTAACTTAGTTGAATTTATCTAATATTGAACTTGAAAGTAAATACACTTTATCTTCTAATTTAACAAAACTTAATGAAACAACATCGAACATGCGAAAATAACTGTCCTGCAATTAATATTAGTTGTGTGACAGTTATTTTTTATAAAAGCGAAAAAATGCATGAAATATACTTAAAACATGTTTTTATTTAACTTAATTTTAAGAAAACTACAAATATTCAATAAAAAGTAAAAACTTTACATAAAATAAATAATATAGTAAAATTGTTATTAAGAAGCAAAAGAAGTTAAATAATAAACAATATTTGGAGGGGAATTATGAGACATATGATGAAATTTGAAGAAAAATTAAAAAACACAAAATTTGAGCTGTTAATAGAATGGAGTATATTTCTAATTTTTATGGTATTCTTATTAATAATTAATTTTCACAGTAATCTATTCTTTCATACAGCAATTGAACTATTTATTAATGTTATGTTTATATTAGTATTTGTGTTTACGTTTAATACGTATGGCATAAATAGAAATAATTCAATACTTATTCTTGGTACCGGTTGTTTTTTCGTAGCTGTAATTGGAATATTTCATCTATTAATGTATCAAGGAATGCCATTTTTAGAGAATGCTAATAATACAGATATTTCAGCTCAATTATGGATTGCTGCAAGGTATTTAGAGGCTTTTACAGGTTTAATTTCATTAAATTACATATTAAAACCTAGCAAGAAACTTAGTGTTTACGGTATGTTGATAATATATATTTGCATTAGTATATCTTTACTATTATCAATAGTAATTTTTAATATATTTCCTACTTGCTATATTGGAAAAATTGGTTTAACACCATTTAAGATAATCAGTGAATACATAATTTCTATAATGTTTTTAAGTATGGCTGTCATTTATTTTAGATTAAAAGCAAAAATAGATAGATATTTATTTTTTTGTATTGAATCTTTTTTTATATTATCAGCAATAACTGAAATGTTTTTTACAAGCTATGTGTTTTGGGGTGAGTGGAGAACTGTTGTAGGGCATATAATTAAAGTTATTGCTGTGTATTTCTTATACAAGGGAATTGTTGAAACAGGCTTAAAAAAGCCATATTATGATTTAAATTATGATTTGGGTTTAGCTGATAATAAATTAAAACAATTCGAAGAGATTTTATATAGAAATGAACAATGTTTTAACATGATAATAAATAATTCAGATAACGCTATTTTTGTTATTAATGACAATAAATTTATATTTGCCAATAAAAGAATGGCAGAGCTTATGGGGCTAGAGAAAGTTAACGATGCTATAGGATTGGATGTAGAAACAATAATGGTTAAAGAAACTAAAAATTCAGCTTATGATAGAATTAATAATGCAATATATAATAAGCTAAGTACTCCATTTACTGAAAGCAAAATGTTAAGGATGGATGGAAAAATCATTGATATTGAAGTCACAAATTGTTTTTGCATGTACAAGAATAAGCCATCAGCTATGGTTATGTTTAGGGATATTACTTTAAAAAAACAATTGCATACTCTTGAACGTAATGTATTGGAGAATAAAAAGATAATAAATGAAACAAATGAACACAATAAAATGATGGTTGAGTTTTTCTCTAACATATCCCATGAGCTTAAAACACCTTTAAATGTTATACTAGGTGCTATTCAATTATTATCTTTAGCAGATAATGCTTTAATTAACTATACAATTGAAGCAAAATTAAGTAAATATTTGAAGACTATGAAGCAAAATTGTTACAGGCTTGTAAGACTTGTGAATAATTTAGTAGATATGTCAAAATTTGATTCGGGTTATTTTAAACTTGACTTACATAATCATGATATAGTAAACGTTGTTGAAGGTATAACTCTGTCAGTTGTGGATTATGCGAAAAATAAGGGAATTGAGTTATTGTTTGATACTGATGCAGAGGAAAAAGAAATGGCAATAGACTTAGATAAAATTGAGAGAATTATGTTAAATTTATTATCTAACGCTATTAAGTTTACAAATGAAGGTGGACAGATATTAGTAAGTTTATGGGATAAGGAAGATAAAATAGTTATATCTATTAAAGATAATGGAACTGGTATTCCAGCAGATAAATTGGATTTTATTTTTGAAAGATTTGGACAAGTAGATAAAACGCTTGCAAGGAATAAGGAAGGCAGCGGCATAGGATTGTCACTTGTGAAATCCATTGTAGACATGCATGAAGGGAATATTAAAGTTCTTAGTGAATTTGGACAAGGAAGTGAATTCATTATAGAATTACCTTCTAAACTTGTTGAGGATGAGCAGGTATCTGATAGGTGTATATATGAAAGCAGAGTAGAGAAGATAAACGTAGAATTTTCAGATATATATTCATGATAATTTTTTTAAATAAAGGGGAATGTAAAATCAGACGTGAAATACATTATTTTCACGTCTGGTTTTTCCACATAACGAAGCTAATAAAAACACATCCATAGTTAGCTTCAAAATTTTTTGGATTTTTCTATACCTTATTAAAAACGCATTGTCCTGAATTTTGAGCGCATCCGCTACATCTGATACATTTTGGTTTGCTTGTATCACCATCAGCCCAACGGTTTATTAGATCTGGTTCAGCAATTAGAGGTCTTGCCATAGCAAAATACTCGATATTTTTATCATTTAATATTGTGTTTAATGTTTCAAAATCATTGACTCCGCCTACTAGAATAACTGGTATTCCAAGCTCTTCTGCAATTTTAGTTGTAGAATCCACAAAATAGTAAGAAGATTTAGGGTTAAATGTCGTAAATGCACCGCTTACTTCAATAGCATCTGCACCGGCCTGTTCTAACTGCTTACATGCTATACGGAAACCATCATAAGTAATGCCATTTCCAATATCGTCATTACAGTTAATTTTTACAAGTATCGGATATTCATTACCAACCTTTTCTCTGATAAGTTTAACAGTTTCCACTACCATCCTTGCTCTATTTTCATCTGTGCCACCATATTCATCGGTACGGTGATTATAATATGGTGTTAGGAATTGACTAAATAACAAACCGTGGGCAGCATGCAACTCTATTCCATCAAATCCAGCTTTTTTAGCCCTTAAGGCTGCATCTACAAATCTTTGTTGAACATTTTTTATATCCTCTTTTGTCATTTCAAAAGGAACTTTTTTAGAAAGAAGATTCTTAACTTCACTTGGTCCTAATATTCTAGCCCCTTGCGTGTCTACTAAAGTTACAGAACCAGGATGTACTAATTGAAGTATAATGTTAGCATCTTGTTGATGTATCGCATCTGTAAGCTTGTTATATTCTTGTATAAAAGAATCATCATAAATACCGAGCATACCATCGGCTACAGCATAGTCAGATATATAAGTATAACCAGTGATTATTGTACCAGCACCTCCTTTAGCTAAATTTTCATAAACTTTAAAATCTTTTTCTGTCATATGCCCATCAATAGCATGAAAGCTAGTAACGGCTGCTGCGATAAATCGATTTTTCATATTCATATTTCCAATTTTAGTGTTATCAAACAAGTTTTTTATCATAATAGGTATTTCATCTCCTTCATAATGTTAATAAGTGATCATTTTTTAAGCTATTAGAATTCTTATATAATAAGCTTATATAGATAACCTTGTATTTAAATATAAATGATTTATAATTGAGATTATAGTTAAATAATGCTTATTTATTGCCTAAAACTACGATTTGTTTATGAAATAAAAATATATGATGATAGAGGGAGAAAAATATGTGTTTGGATTCTAAAACAACAAATTCTGTGATAAATGATCTTTTAGAAATAACCTCAAAGTTTCAATTTAATGATGGATTCTTTAGAACTAACATACCATTTCTCTCTGTATTGCGAGCAGTTAAACCTACTGAATTTGAGTATGGATTTCTTAATCCACAAATATGCATCTTAATTCAAGGAAATAAAAAATTATACATAGGTAACAAATCTATTGATCTAGAAGCAGAAAACTATATTGCTTCAAACATTGATATGCCAATTAGCGGGCATGTTTCAAAAGCTTCCCATGAAGCACCTTACATGGCTATTAAAATTGAATTTACACCAGATGAATTTGCCTCTGTAGCATTAGAAGCAAATATTAAACCAAGGAGGGAAAGTGAACTAAAAGAGGGCGCATGTGTTGGGAGAATAGGAGTTGATGTACTTTTAGTAATTGAAAAATTGTTCGATCTCTCAGGTGATATTAAGGCTGCTGAATTTCTTGCACCAGCAATGAAGAGGGAAATCATATACTATCTTCTAACAGGAGAAGATGGAAATATGTTTTATAATAATATGCTCTTACATAATGAAGCTTTAGGAATAAATAAGGCAATTCACTATGTTAAAAGCAATTTTAAAAATCAGCTCAGCGTGGATGAAATTGCTCGTGCCGGTAATATGAGTGTTTCTACCTTACATCATAAATTTAAAGCAGTTACCACACTGAGTCCAATGCAATATCAAAAGCAGCTTAGACTTCAAGAAGCGCGAAGAATACTTTTAAGTGGTGGAGTTGATGTCACTAGAGCTGCTTTAAAGGTTGGCTATGGAAGTTTGACTCAATTTAATCGAGAATATAAGCGGTTATTTGGATTGCCACCTCTAAAAGATATTCAACTTATCCGAACACAGTCAAATCTAAATTGAAAAACATTAAAATGGCAAAAATTATACCAAGTTGAAAAATGGAAGCCTTATAATATATAGAAGGCTTTTATTTTTTTTGTACTCAGAAGATTTCCAAGCTCATAAATTTAAATGTAATATAATTGATAATATTAAAAAAGTAATTATCAAAATGACTATTGGTCATTTTGGTGTTATAATTTATATAGATAAATTATTCATAAATTTGACTTATATATAAAATAATTACCTTAGAGGGATAAGTTATGAAGAATGTAGTAAAAATTTTTATAAGGGACATAAAAAATATATTTACTAATTGGGCAGCTTCAGTTGTGGTAATTGCATTGATGATAATACCCTCGTTGTATTCTCTAACCAATATAGAAGCATCATGGGATCCCTATGACAATACAAAGGGAATAGAAGTTGCAGTTATCAATGAAGATAAAGGTGCGGTGTATAAAGATCAAGATATAAATCTGGGTAAGGAATTAGTTGATAAACTTAAGGATAATGATAAATTAGGCTGGGTTTTTGTGGATAAGCAAACTGCAGAGGAAGGGCTAATTAATGAAAAATACTATGCAACAATTGAAATTCCAGAAGATTTCTCAGAAGATGTTGTTACAATAACTAAAAAAGATCTTATAAAACCTAAGCTCATATACACAGTAAATGAAAAGAAAAATGTAATAGCATCTAAGATAACTGATGCAGGAGTAGAGACAGTGAAAACTGAACTGGATCAAAATATAGTTAAGAATATTTCAGGAATAATGTTTAGATTATGTGATGAAATTGGAGTGGATATACAGAATAATAGACCTCAGCTTAGAAATATAATGGATTCGGTTTATAAGTTAGACGATAATATGCCAGAACTTGAACAGATGTTAGATGAAGCAATTAACGGAACTATAAGTGCATCGGATTTAATAGATAAAACTAATGAACTTATACCTACAGCTGCAGATACCATAGATGAGACTACAGAATTTTTAAATAACACTCAAAATGTTTTGGATGAGAATCAAGAGGATTTACAGAAAGAATCGCCTAAAATTAAAGAGGATTTAATAGAAGCTGAAAATGCACTTGATACCACAAATATAGAACTTAAAAATATTGATGAAAAAATAATGCCCGAAGTTGAAAAGAAGACATTACTTCAAGCTCTAGATACTGTCAAGGCTACTAAGACAAGCATTGATGATGCAAAGACAAAACTCAAGGATATTAAGAAAGCCATTGATAAGCTTAGTGAGATTGAAGTTCCTAAACTTTCAATTCCAGCAGGGCTTCAAAATTCAGAAGAAATTAGTAAAATTCAAGAAAGTCTTGATAAGCAGAGGGAAGCATTAAAAAATTCACAAGATGCATTAAAGGAAGAAAGCAGAGAAATATCAAAAGTTATTGATAGGCTGGATACTATTGATGATAATTTAGATAAATTGCTTGATAGAATTAATGGAGATCTTGATAAATTGAATAATGGCGTTAATCCAATAGATACACAAAATTTAACTGATACTATAAAGGTATTAGATAACGCTGATACTTTAGTTTCAGATATAACAGGCAGCTATGATTCTAAAATTGTACCAACAATCAATAAGGGCTTCGATTCAATGAGAGAAATTTTAGATGATGGATTAAATCTATCAGCTCAAGGAAAGAAGACATTACCAGATGTTCAGGAAATGTTAAATACATTTAGAAATACGGCAGATCTATCTAATGACGAGCTGAAAAAGTTAAAAGAAAAATTTCCGGATATTAAGGATAATGTTCATGAATTGGCTGAGAGACTAAAAAAGATAGATAATGAAGGTGATATAAATGAGCTTTTAGATATGATAACCAATGATTGGAATACTCAAAGTGATTTTCTATCTAGTCCAGTGGAAATTCAAGATAATAGACTATTTCCATGGCCTAATTATGGTTCTACAGTAACACCATTTTATACAGTTCTTTGCCTTTGGATTGGAGGATATATACTTTCAGTATTAATTGAAACAGAGGCGCAGCCATTTGAGAGTGAAAAGGAATTAAAAAATTATGAAAAGTATTTTGGAAGATTGTCATTATTTATATTCATAGGAATAGGACAAGCACTTGTTGCAAGCTTAGGAGCTTTGCTTCTTCTACATTCTTATGCAGTACATCCTATAATGTTTGTATTATATTGTATATTCGTAAGCATTGTGTTTAATTGCATAATTTATACTTCGGTAAGTCTTTTGGGTTATGGGGGAATAGTAATTGGAGTAGTACTTCTGGTAATACAGGTTGCAGGAACTAGTGGTAATTTCCCTATAGAAGTTAATCCAGTAGGTTTTCAAGAGTTATTTCCATTCCTTCCGTTTACATATGCTATAAGCGGAGTTCGTCAGATAATGGCTGGAATAGTATATGCCATCTTATTTAAAGATAGTATCATATTGGGTTTGTTTATGATAGGATCAATTATCATTGGTGTGCTATTTAAGAAGTCAATAAATGAGAAAAGAATAAATATAGTTAAAAAACTTAAGGACAGTTCGATTATGAATGGTTAAGGCACACAAAAGAAAATAACAGATCAAAGGCTGCACGCAATATTTCTAAAGGTGCCTAAAGCAAGTAATATTATAAGTATCAGAGGAATTAATTATGAAGAATGCATTTAAAATTTATAAAAGAGATATAAATAAAATACGAACCAATTGGGTAGCAAGGCTTATGATTATAATAATTATAATTATTCCATCAATGTATGCCTGGATTAATATTAAAGCTTCATGGGATCCATATTCTAATACTGGTGGTATTAAGATTGCAGTCATTAATGATGATAAGGGAACTGTTTATAAAGAACAAAATATAAATTTGGGAAATGATTTAGTTGATAAGCTTAAGGACAATGATAAATTAGGCTGGGTGTTTACAGATAAGGAAAGTGCACAGAGGGATCTGTTATTGGAAAAATATTATGCAACAATTGAAATTCCAGAAAACTTTTCGGAGGATGCAACTACTTTAATGGAGAAAAATATTAAAAAGCCAAAGCTCATATATACAGTAAATGAAAAGAAAAATGCAGTTGCTCCTAAAATGACGGATTCAGGAATAAAAAGTGTAAAAAGCCAAGTAGATGAAAATATAATAAAAACTGTTTCAGGAATAGTTTTTAGAGTCTGCAATGAAAGAGGCGTTGATATACAGGATAATAGACCAAAACTAAGAAAAATTGTAGATAATATTTATGAATTAGATGATAATATGTCAGAGCTAGAAACTCTTTTGGATACTGCAAGCAGTGGAACAGAAGATATGACAAAGGTACTAACAAAAACCAGCGATATGCTTCCAACTATATCAGATTCTTTATATTCTTCACAAGATTTTTTAAAAAACAGTGAAGGAGTTTTGAATGATACTCAAGGAGAATTGTCAGACATTTCACCAATAATAAAGGAAGATTTAGAGAAATCGGAGAATGTCCTTGATAATTCAAGTGTGGAATTAAAGAATTTAGATAATAATATAATTCCAGAGGTTTCTAAGAAAACTTTGTTAAATGTACGAGATACTGCAAAGGCAACAAAGGAAACTCTTAATGATACTGAATCTAAACTTAGAAGTACAAAGAAGTTTATTGATAAATTAAGTAAAATAAATATAGAGATACCTTCATTTGGTGATGAGGTAGATAATTTAGATGAGGTGAAGGGATTAAGAGATCAACTTGATAAACAGGCAGATACAATAAACAATATGCAGGATGATTTAAAAGATATAAGTAAAATAATTTTTAATACTATAGATAAATTAAATACTATGGAGGATAAATTGCAAATAGTAGTTGATAGATGCAATAAAGACATCGAGAAAATAGATAATAAAGAATTATATACTCAAGATCTTAAGGATCTTACAGAAGTAGTGGATGAAGTTCATACTTTAGTGGCGGATGCTGAAGACAGCTATGATTCTGAGATTGTACCAGGAGCCCAAAAGGGATTTGATTTAACTAGAAGTATTGTAGAAAACAGTTTGGACATTATACAAGAAGCAATAAATACATTACCAGATGTTGATAATTTGTTAAACGTTTCTCAGGATGCAGCTCATATATCTCTCGATGAATTAAATAATTTAAAAAATAAGTTTCCAGAGAATAGAGATAAAGTTCATGAATTAGCCGATGATCTTAGAGAGAAAGATGAAGATGATAGTATAGATGAATTACTGGATATGATGATAAATAATTGGGAAAATCAAAGTGATTTCGTAGCAAGTCCAGTTGAAATACAAGATAATAGATTATTTCCGTGGGTGAATTATGGTACGGCTGCAACTCCATTCTATACAACACTGTGTTTATGGGTAGGAGCGTTGCTGGGGTCAGCACTATTGTCTTTAAAAGCACCAGAATTTGAGGATGGCACAAAGATTAGACCCTATGAAATGTATTTAGGAAAGCTGTTTTTGTTTCTATCTGTTGGGGTATGCCAGGCGGTTATTGCAAGTGCAGGAGTGTTACTTATATTAAAGAGTTATGCAGTCCATCCGATAATGTTTGTTTTATATAGTGCATTTATAAGCATAATATTTATAAGTATTGTTTATACTTTTGGTAGTTTATTAGAAGCAGTAGGAAAAGCAATTATGGTAGTTGTGCTTGTATTACAGATGGCTGGATCTAGTGGGAATTTCCCGATTGAGGTTACGCCGCCTATATTCCAAAAAATTTATCCATATTTACCTTTTACTTATGCTATAAATGGAATGAGACAAGTTATGGCAGGAATTATATATCCAATATTGTTTAAGGACATGGCCATGTTAAGTGTTTATGCAGTTATAATACTTATAGTTGGAATAGTAGCAAAAGGTACAATAAATAAACTAACATCAGTAACAATGGAAAAATTGAATATGAGTGGTATAATGCGCCACTAAATTTTTAAAAATAAAATATTAGAATAGCCAAAGTTATCATTTGTCGGCTATTCTTTTTTTAAGTTTTTATGAGACATCATATAAACGGCAGATTGAGATAAATAAGTGACATAAGTTATAAAAAATTGATAATACTTAGCAAAAAGCTTTGAAAAAGTATTACTTTAAATAAAATTAGTCTCATTTAGTTAAATTTTAAGGAAAATGAAGAAAAAGATAGTAAAAAATGGTATTATAAATATTGGTATATACATTATAAATTTAAGGGGGAGAAGAGTATGGAGACATTAAAGAAATTTCTTATGAATAAATATATGATTGCATATCTGTATATATCTAGCATACTTGCATATTTTATATTAAATTTTGTAGTTAGTGATAAGATGCATATATTATTAATATTTAGAATCTTTTATATAAGCCTAAGTATAGTTATATTTATGTTTTTTAAACAAGTAAGAAAAATTCGTGAGGAATATATTTCTCGAATTGTAATAATATTTTTCTCCTTGATAATTTTTATATGTACATTTGAATTTATAATGGATATTGCTGGAGTTAGCGTTGCAAATGAACATTTTAAAGGAGTAGAATCGAGCAGAGACAGCATGCTTTTAATGGAAAGTTTTGTAGGATACATGCTAAGTGAATACTATTTAAATAAAAGAGAGCTGAAAAGATTATCATATTTTGTATTTAATTTTATTATAATTCTTACTATATTAACTTATTTTAATGATATATTTTTAAATTTCATAGAAAAAGTTTATCCTGCCATTGAAGGCGTATTTTTTATAAAAATAGCTTTAAGTTTAAAAAATGCAGATCCATTAAAGGAATATGGATGGAATATCATTAAAACTTATGTCTTTTATACGGCAGTTATAGTTATGATAAATATATATGACTTTGTTTGCAATGACTCAGATTTACCTTTAATATTAACTGAAGTTATTCATCTAATAAGCTTTAGAATGGCATGGAATATTGTTATATTTCAATTAGTACGAAAACCATATAAAGCCTTGTCAAACTCATTAGGTAAGCAAAATAGTGAATTAGATGAATTAAATTATAGAATATCAGCTAGCAATAAAAGATTAGAAAAATCAATAGATCTTTTGAAAAGTAAAGAATATTTATATTATACATTTTTTAAATTTATGCCACATCCAATTATTATGTTAAATTCAGAAAATGACAGGATTATATTTGTAAATAAACAATTTTTAAAATTTGCTGGTATTCATAAAGAAAGGAATATAATAAACAAACATATAAACAATTATATTGAATTTATAGATGGAAGTCATGATAAGACAGATTATAATGCAATCTTTAATATTGGAAGTGAGAAAAAATACATTGAGGCAAAATATTTATCCAATTATGAAGATTTTACAAAAAAATTATTATTAATTAAGGATAATACAACTAAAGTACAAATTGAAGAAATAAAAAAAGAAGTTGAGAGTAAGAAAATTGATGAGAGTATTAGGAAAGAATTCCTTTCAAGCATAAGCCATGATTTGAAAACTCCTGTGAATGTAATTTATTCAGCAATGCAGGTGGAAAAAATATATATTGAGAAAGCGGATGTATCTTTATTAACGAAATATCATAATATATGTAAACAAAATTGTATCTCACTTATTAAATTAACTAATAATTTAATAGATAATTCTAAAATAAATTCTGATTATCTTATTCCAAGAATAGAGAATATTAACGTAGTAGAAGCTATTGAAGATAACGTAATGTCACTAGTTGACTATGTTAAGCTTAATAATATAGATTTAATTTTTGATACTAATACAGAAGAATGTTATTTAAATATTGATATTGAGTTTATGGATAGAATAATCTTAAATTTAGTTTCAAATGCTGTGAAATTTACTCCAGATGGAGGGAAGATAGAAGTAATAGTAGATGATAGAGGTGAAAAGGTTGAAATTTTAGTAAATGATAATGGGAGCGGAATTGATGAAGAATTCATTAGCAATGCATTTAACAGATATGCAGTAGGTGAAAATTGTAAGTTCAGTCGCAAGAGTGGGACAGGAATTGGTCTTTGTGTAGTAAAACAATTGGTTGAACTACAAAGTGGAAATATAGAAATAAAAAGAAATAAGGATATAGGAACAACTGTAAAAATGGAATTCCCAAAAGGAGAGTAGTAATGGATAATAATGTTTTTCTTTTAGTAAGCAAAATAAGTATAGATAATAGTATGAGAAAGTATATAGTTGGAAGTATATTATTAATTATATCTGTAGTTTTTGTGAAACATTTTGAAATTTATCTGCTATTAGATAATGTTATTACAATAGCAGCAATTGTGGCTTTTATGTATGTTAATATGATAAGAACAAAATTTGTTGATAATACATTTATGAAGGGCTTTGGAATCATGTATTTAATGTTAACTTCAATAATAAGCATAAATTTTATTGGGATTATGTCTGTAGTTGAATTTGTTCCAAAACATTATATATTTCTCTTGAGTAGTATTCAAGCTATCTTTGAGTACTGCATAATAGCAAATGTTCTTAGATTAAAAAATAGTAATTTAATGAGTCTTATAATCTGTATATTTTATACTGTGATAGTTGCAGTATTACTTGCTGCCAGGGAGGATTATAGAGAGACATTTTTAATAAATAGTATTGTTTTAAGTCTATTATTAAGTATAGGTATATGTATAACATCTTTAAAAAATATTTTAGAAATTAAATCTAAGTTTTCAAGTGAAGAAATTACTCAAGTAGTAGTTTATGCAATTTCTATAATGAGCAATTATATAGGGCTGATATCTTTTATTTATGGCTATATTGAAATCACTGAAATTATAATAACTATAAAGACTTTCGCTTTGCTAAGGTTTTACAAGTATATGACAAATGAAATACTTTGTAATTCGTCGGAAGAAATCAATAACAATATAAAAAGAGCAATTAAAACAAAGAAAGAGCTTAATAGTATATTAAAAAGAAGAAATGCAATTTTAAATGATATTAATATTATGCTTAAAAGGAGTGGAGACAAAAATAATAAATTAATAGATTCTATTTATGGAGGGGTATTTTTATTCTATTCCAATAAGCTTCAATATATAAATAAAAGCGCTTCAGAAACTTTAAATATAAGTATAGATGAAATTTTAGGAATTGATTTATGTGATTTTATAAATAAGTATTTTGATATAACTTTAGAGTATATAAAAGAATCACAAAATTATATTCCATGGACAAAGATGCAAGGCTGCAATTTAGATGTAGAAGTATTTTTAATTTCTATAGATAATAATAGTAAAGTTTTATATATTCACGATATAAGTGAAGTAAATGAAAATAGAAAGATAAAAGAGGCGCTTGAAGAATGTTTAGAGGAAGATGAAATTAAAAAAGAATTTTTTGCAAATACTTCTCATGAGCTTAAGACACCTATAAATTTAATATTTTCCGCATTACAAGTTGATCAGATTTATTTAAAGGAAAATAATATGGATGGGGTAAACAAGAATAGGAAGATAATAAAACAAAATTGTCTTAGATTAATAAGGACTATAAATAATTTTATAGATGCTAATAAAATTTCAGAAGGTTACGTAAATCCTGATTGTAGAGTATACAATATAGTAGAACTTGTAGAAAGTGCTACACTAGCATCAAATAAATATATAAGATTAATTGAAAATACTCTGACTTTTGATGCAGATGAAGAAGAAATTTATGTTTATTGTGATAAGGATATGATTACGAGAATTGTACTAAACATACTTTCAAATTCTGTTAAGTATGGAAAAATGGGTGGGAATATAAATGTTAGTGTAAGAAATGATATGGATAATTATGTGGTTATAAAAATTGAAAATGATGGTTTAAAAATTGATAAGGAAACAATTCCATATATATTTGATAAATTCACTAAATTGAATAAAGCTTTCAATAGATTGAAGGAAGGCAGTGGATTAGGTTTATTTTTAGCTAAAGCACTGATTGAGCTTCAAGGTGGAAATATAAAACTTTCATCAGATGAAAGTGGAAATAAATTTATAATTACTATGCTTAGAGTAGCGAATCCAGAATATAAAGAATCAATTGAAGATCACTGGAATATGAATCCATTAGAGGAGAAAGTGGATGTAGAATTTTCTGATATATATATAGAATAACAATATAAATACAGTTAAGAGTTAAGGATGAAATTCAAAGAGAAAGCTCGGGCTTTTCTTCCATAACTCCTAATTGTATTTTACATTTCATTCAGCATCCAGATAAAGAAGTTAAGTACTGCTGCATATATGAGCCAGATTAAGTATGGAAGCATTAATAATGCTGCTTTTTTACCAGCTTTATCATAAAATCTTTTGATTGTTAAGATTACAAATATAATAAGTATAAATAATTCTAAAAAGGCTAAGCCATAAAGTCTGAAGCCAAAAAAGATTATTGTCCATAAAAAATTAAGAAGTAATTGTATTAAATATACAAACATAGCAGAACTCACATCAACAGGTTTAAACTTTTTTATATATACTATATATGAAGCTATTCCAATAAGTATATAGAGAATAGTCCATACAATTGGAAATACAATTGGCGGAGGCGCAAAAAAGGGTTTATTTAAGCCTGTATATATTGAACTCATATTTGGAATTATTAATGATGATATGCCTCCAATCAGAAGAGGAAGTCCTATGGATATAATTAGTGGGATAATTCTAACTTTTCTATTTTTATCGGATTTACCAATCATATATTATATCACCTCGAATTTTAATGGTTCAGATTTTTTCTATTTATAATTAAATATATGTTATTAAAGACAAACTATGAATGTTGATTGAAATTCTTTATTGAAAGACTGCTTTTTATTTTTTTATATAAATAAATATTTCATAAGTTAGGCTTAAATATAGATAGAATTATATGTATGTAATTTCGATTGATCATCAAATAAGCTATATTCATATTCGAATAATATATATTAAAATTTTCGAAAAAAAAATATATCTATTTTGATATCTAAAGAATATTAATATTATATACTATTAATTTAGGGAGGAGTCTGCTTTGAAATATTTTAGTTATATTTAGTTGTAGCTTCAAAGTAGAGCAGAATATGAAGAAAGAATTAACTCCAAGTGAAATTATTTTTTGTGCATCTTGCACAGATACAATTAAAAAAAATAAGAATGATAGAATACCTGAATTAACGCCTACTTTAAATAAAATCAAGAAGAGTTTAACCATTCAAAAAGACGGATACAATATATATTATGTGGATTCATTTTCAAAAGAAAAAATGAAAAAATTAATAGAAAATATCAATGGTGTATATGAAACTCTTCCTCCGCCAAAAGATATTTGCTATGCGACATCTTTAGAGCAACTAAATCCTATTGCTCTATTTTTACCAAATGGTAAAGGTAGTTTACTAAAGGAAATGATTGAAGATATTAAAGAGAAATATCTTGAATGCATAATAAATTTTTATAGTAACTCTTCAGATGATGAGAAGGAAGAGATAATTGAAGAGATAAGTGAAAAAAGAAGTAATTATATAACTAAACTCATGGAATCTGCAAAAACTAAAAATTTTGATGTTAAAGCAACTAGCGGTGGATTTGTTTTCATACCATTAAAGGACGAGGGCAATGAAATGACTGAAAATGAGTATGAAAAGCTAGAATCTACGACTCAGGAAACTATAGAGAATCAAGCAACAAAATTAAAAAAGGAAGCAGAAGGTATTTTAGAAGCATTAAAGGACATTGAGATAAGATCAATTGAAAGACTTAAAAATATTTATAAAGATTTTATTAAAAAGAGTATGCAGAAATATAAAGATGATTTATTATTACAATTTATTTCTCAGGATGATGTTTATAAGTATTTGCTTCAAATGTATGATGATGTAGAGGAAAAAATAATTGAATGTTATACAATAAATCTAGATGAAGATGAGGAATATATAAAAGAAATATTTTCTAAATATGATGTAAATGTAATTGTTGATAATTCTAGCATAGATCATCCAAGAGTCATTTATGAAGATGATCCAACCATTACAAATTTAATCGGAAATATTGAATATAGAAACAGTAATGGAGGGTATATCACGGATGTTTCATTGATTAGTGCAGGCAGTTTGTTAAAGGCTAATGAAGGTTGTTTAATATTAAGATTAAATTCTTTAATAAGCAGTGGGGTAAGTTATTATTATTTAAAAAAGACATTAATCCATGGGAAAGTAAGTTACAATTATACCAGGAATTATCTAGAAATGATTTCTATTGCAGGATTGAAGCCGGAATCTATTCCAATAAACCTAAAAGTGATTTTAATAGGAGATTATGAGAGTTTTAGAATACTTTACGATAATGATGAAGATTTTAAGAGAGTCTTTCCAATTAAAATTGAAGCGGAATCTGAAGTGAAATATAATATAGCTATCAGGAACTCTATTGAATCAATAATTAAAGAAAAAATAAAGAAGGATAATTTATTAGAAATAGCAGATGATGCATTTGATGAAATAATAAAATTCTTATCTAGGATTAGTGGAGAAAAATATAAGATATCAGTAGATGATTATTATATAAATAAGTTATTGTATTTAGGTAATAATAATGCAAAAGAAGCTGGAAGGAAAGTTATAAAGAAACAAGATATAATAGATGTTGCATATGAGGATGAAAAGATTTTAGAAGATATGATGGAAGGGTATAAAAATAAGAAAATTTTAATCACCACAAGCGGAAAAATGGTTGGAGTAATCAATGCTCTTTCAGTAATTGGGAATGGATCGTATAGTTTTGGAAAGCCAATGAGAGTAACATGTTTGTCATACATGGGGGATGGAAGAATAATAGATATTCATAGGGAATGCAAAATGAGTGGAAATATTCATGAAAAATCTATTAGTATACTTCGGGGATTAATAACCAAATTAGTAAGCCCTTATGAAAGGCTTCCGGTAGATCTTCAATTGAGCTTTGAACAAACCTATGGAATGGTTGAAGGTGACAGCGCATCTGTCGCAGAAATTATTTGTATTCTTTCAGCTTTAAGTCAAAAGCCTATAAGACAAAATATTGCGGTGACTGGATCTATAAACCAGTTCGGAGAAATTCAGGCAATTGGAGGCGTTAATGAGAAAGTTGAGGGGTTTCATAGAGTCTGCAGTATAGTAGATAAAATAAATGATAAGGGTGTTTTAATTCCAAGTGCAAATGTAGATGAATTAATATTAAGAAGTGAAGTTGAAGAAGATATTAGAAAAAAGAAATTTCACATTTATACAATGGAAACTTTAGATGATGCTATTGAATTATTAATGTTAAGTGAAGGGGAAACTGTAAAAAGTTTTTATAAAGAAATAGAAAATGAAATGCTAAAATATAAGAGTGGGAAAAAGAAGAAATAGTTTAAAGCATGTTTAGATAGGAAATTCAAAAAGAAGTTATTAGAAATATAAAATTAATATAGTCTTTTGATTAGATATATATGATAAAAAATAGATGAAAGAGAGATATCCCAGTATGAATTCAAAGTTTGTGCAGGGATATTTTTAATGTAAAAATAGAAAAAAATGTAAAAAATGTTTGACGTTGAATAAAACAGTATGCTAAAATATGGTAAAAGGGAAAATGGAAAATGGATATGAGAAGGAGGTGAAGGGAGGATATCTCTTATTATATAGGTTCACATAATATTATAGGAAGTTACAATGATAAGTAGTTTATTTTTCATTGAGCATACCAATAAATGATATTATTTTGAATATTATAAGTTTAAAGTGTTAGTATGAGATATTCTTAAATAATATGTATTTGAAATTTGAAAAGCATGGAAATGCTTTAATAGTTATTCTTAGCGGCGAATTAGATCATAATAGCGCTGAAGAAGTTAGAGTTAGGATAGATGATAGGATTGATAGAGATAATATAGATAAAGTTATTTTAAATTTTTCAGAGGTTACCTTCATGGATAGTTCTGGAATAGGAGCCGTTCTTGGAAGATATAAAAAAATATCTAATAAGGGTGGAAAACTCTGCATTGCAGAACCAAATAAAAACGTTAATAGGATATTTGAACTTGCAGGTTTATATAAAATTATTAAAAATTATAATACTGTAGATGAAGCAGTAAGGTGCATTTAGATGGAGGGGTTATCATGGCTGACAATAAAATGAGCATAGAATTTGTAAGCAAATCTCAAAATGAGGGTTTTGCAAGAGTTGCGGTTGCGGCTTTTGTTGCTCAATTAGATCCAACAATTGACGAAATCAATGATGTTAAAACAGCAGTATCAGAAGCGGTTACTAATTCTATAATACATGGATATGAAAATAGAGAAGATGGAATTATTAAAATCGAAGCAGAGACTAATGAGAATGAAGTAACCATAGCAATTACTGATAAAGGAATTGGCATTGATGATGTAAAGCAGGCTATGGAACCACTATATACATCAAGACCGGATTTAGAAAGATCAGGCATGGGATTTACTGTAATGGAAACATTTATGGATGAGTTAGAAGTAGAGAGTAAAAAGGGAACTGGTACAAAGGTGGTAATTAAGAAGAAATTCAACATGGTAAGTTAGGTGAAATAATATGGACAAAGAGGATTTAAGTAGAGAGGATTATAATTATAATAAGAATCCTGAGTTATTAATTTTAGCAAGAAATGGTGATGCCGATGCAATGAATAAATTAATCGAGATGAATCTGCCATTAGTATCATCCATAAGCAAAAAGTTTTTAAATAGGGGATATGACTATGAAGATATATTTCAAATTGGATCAATTGGACTTGTAAAAGCTATAAATAATTTTGATTTAACTTATAATGTTAAATTTTCAACTTATGCAGTTCCTATGATTATAGGAGAAATTAAAAGATTTTTAAGAGATGACGGAATGATAAAAGTAAGCCGTAATGTTAAAAGTCTGGCACGAAAGGTACATTTTTATAAAGAAATTTTAACTAAAAAGCTTAAAAGATCGCCAACGATAGAGGAACTTGCGGAATATGCCAATGTTGATAAAGAAGAGATTTTATTTGCAATAGAATCTTCTAATAGTTTACAGTATTTGTATGATACAATACATCAAGATGATGGAGCACCAGTGCTTTTAATAGATAAACTAAGTGAGAAAAGCATAGATGATGGGAATCTCATTGAGAGGATAGCGCTGAAGGAGGCACTTAGAAGCTTAGATAGCAAAGCAAGACAAATTATAATGCTGCGCTATTTTAAAGACAAAACCCAAGTTCAAGTGGCTAAAATGCTTGGAATAAGCCAGGTTCAAGTATCAAGAATCGAAAAGAAAGTCTTATCTGAAATGAAAAAGAAATTAGAAGAATAAATTCACATTTACAAGACTTAAGCCTAGCGGCTAGTCAAGATTACAATAAAAAGTTAAACAAATGCAAGCTTCTTTTGTATTTAAATTGTTTTTTATGGTGTATTAGCAGGCAGTCTAGCTTCAGCTCGAATTTAGACTGCCTGTTTTTAGCATGAGTATCAATAATTTATTCTCTAATAGCTATAAATTAGAATCTAGAAGACGTATATTTCAAAAATTAATTTTTTACTTTTTGAAAAATCAGCGGCTTTTTCTTTATCAACTGTAAACTGAGATAACTGTGGGAAAAAATAACACGATTAATTTTTATGATTGCGCAAATGCTAGATATATAGATAAAAAGGAGGCTGATCATTTTGAATATTAATGAAACTATGAAAGAAGAAAAAGTTAAGCAAAAGTTTCAAACTATGGCAGCTGAAGCTACACCAAAATCTAAAATAATTACAGATTGTTTAAAAGCATTTTTAGTTGGTGGGTTAATTTGCGATGTAGGTCAGTTTATTTATAATACAGCAGCAGGATTTGGATTTCCAGAGGAGCAAGTGATGAACATTGTCCCAATAATAATGATATTTTTAGGAGCACTACTCACAGGAACAGGTGTATATTCAAAATTGGCAAATTTTGGAGGAGCGGGTACAGTCGTTCCAATAACAGGCTTTTCAAATGCAGTAGTGTCACCAGCTATAGAGTTTAAGAAGGAGGGCTTTATATTTGGAGTTGCGGCTAAAATGTTTACTATTGCGGGTCCTGTATTAGTATATGGAATTGGAAGCTCTGTGATTGTAGGGATAATCTATTACATAATTACATTATTTTGAAAATGGTTAAAAATGTTTTTAGACAAATATTTTTTGAGAAAAATTAAAGACTTTTCAAGATCAACTGTAAATCGCCCACAAGATACCTAAAGGGCATAAACTGTAACTGATTGAAGGAGTGGTGTTTAATATGCAAATTCATAATAAAAAGATAGGTGGTCAGACAGTAAAATTGGATAATCCACCAAAGATAATAGCAGCACATTCAATAGTAGGACCTAAGGAA
The DNA here is from genome assembly GCF_002006495.1 of Clostridium sp. BL-8. Classification (NCBI taxonomy): domain Bacteria; kingdom Bacillati; phylum Bacillota; class Clostridia; order Eubacteriales; family Clostridiaceae; genus Clostridium; species Clostridium sp. BL-8. The sequence goes on along the minus strand of NZ_LZZL01000001.1, from coordinate 68,344 downwards.
GGTGAAGGACCTTTATGTAGTTACTTCGACGAAATATTAAATGATGACACTTTAGGAGAAGAGAGCTTTGAGAAGGCAGAAAGTCAAATGATGTTTACAGCTATATCAGAAGCTTTAAAAAAAGCAAATTTAAAGGAAACAGATATAGATTATTTATTCTCTGGAGATTTATTAAATCAAATAATATCGTCAAGTTTTGCAGCTAGAGAATTTAGTATTCCTTTTTTTGGATTGTATGGAGCATGTTCTACTATGTCAGAATCATTGAGCTTAGCGTCGATAATAATGGATGGCGGCTTTGCTAAATACGTGGTTGCAACGACTTCTTCTCACTTTAGTTCAGCTGAAAGACAATTTAGATTTCCACTTGAATATGGATCACAAAGGCCACAGACATCACAATGGACAGTAACCGGCTCAGGAGCAGTAGTTCTTGGACATGAAGGAAATTATCCTGAAGTAACCTATGTAACAACTGGGAAAGTAAAAGATTATGGTCAAAAGGATGCAAATAATATGGGAGCAGCTATGGCACCAGCTGCTGTTGATACAATCGCAAGTCATTTTAAGGATACAGGAAGAAAACCCGAGGATTACGATATTATAGCAACAGGAGATTTGGGTGTAATAGGAAGAGAGCTTGCAGATAAGTTAATACAGGAATTTGGGTATGATATTAGAAAACAACATATAGACTGTGGGGAAATTATATTTGATAATGAAAAACAAAATACTAAGTCTGGCGGAAGCGGATGTGGATGTTCAGCGGTTGTATTTACCGGATATTTATATAAAAGGCTTATAAAGAAGGAAATTAAGAAAGTATTACTAGTTTCAACAGGTGCACTTATGAGTACGACATCATCACTTCAAGGAGAAACTATTCCAGGAATAGCTCATGCGGTTGCTATTGAAATGAATTAAGCATATAAAAAAGCAATTATCTTATAGATGTTTATTAATATAATTATTAAATTTTTAGAAAATATTTTATTAGAAAGGAATGAAAATTTATATGAATTATATAAGTGCATTTATAGTTGGCGGAATTATCTGTGTTATAGGACAAATACTTATAGATACTACTAAATTAACACCAGGAAGAATATTAGTAGTATTTGTGGTTATGGGAGTTGTTGTAGGAGCTTTTGGGTGGTACGATAAATTAATAAACATTGGCGGTGCAGGTGCTACAGTTCCTCTTCCGAGTTTTGGAAATGCATTAGCTAAAGCAGCAATAAAAGATGTAAAAGAAACTGGACTTATAGGTGCTTTCACAGGGGGAATAAAAGGAGCTGCCGGCGGGATAACAGCATCAATATTTTTTGGTTATTTAATGGCACTTATATTTAACCCAAAAACAAAAAAATAGTATTATATATATAGTATATATTTCATGAAAGTGTTAAGAAAAGATAAAAATATATCGAAAAATAAATAAAGTGATACTAATATTTTGCCTTTTAATGTATAAGAACGTATAATTATACTATATATGAATATTTACATATAAAATGATAAATATAGTATAATAATTTAGGGATATATAATGAAGTGAGTTAGAATGGTGGGGGTTGTTATTGGAAAAGTATTGTAATAGTTCTTGGGCTGAAATAGTCGAATTATTAAATAGTAATATTCAACAGGGGATTAGCGAAAATGATTGTGAAGCTTTGAGATCCAAGTACGGTACAAATAAAATTGATTTACCTAGTGGAAATAAACTTTACAAACATATATTTAATGGATTAAAGCAAAAATCTATGATTGTATACATATTGATTGCAATAATTTTATTTGTATTAAAAAGTTATTTACTTGGAGGACTGGTAACATTATCGGTAATATTAAATTTAATAATGCTTATAATTCATACTAGTAAAAGAGATAAGGAAATTGATGCTTTAGAGAGATTAAATTCAGCAGATGTAGTCGTCATTAGGGATGGCGTACAAAGAGTTGTCAAGTCTGAGGAACTAGTAATTGGAGATATAATTAAATTCGATGTTAATTCTGTTATTCAGGCAGATTTGAGAATTATAAGTGCTAATGATTTAAAAGTAGATGAAAAGAGCATAACTGGAGAAGCTTTTTATAAAGAGAAATTTGAAACAAAAATAATAGGAACTATTTCTTCACTTGCTGAGATGAAAAATATATTGTTTAAGGGTTCTGCAATAAAGTCAGGAAGCGGGCTTGGAATAGTTATTTCTGTTGGGAATTCTACTCAATTAGGAAGAATGCTTGCTATGCTTACATATGCAAGCAACAGAAAACATAATTTTGGGAAGATGATAGCTAAGTTTTTAGAGAAATATTTATTAACATATTTTATAGGAACTGTCCTTATAGGTTTATATTTTATACATTCAGGACAGGATGCTAAAGGAAATTACATATCTATAGCATTATTTGCACTTGGATTTTTCCCAGTTACGATAATTGCTAAGTTCGTTTTAAAGAATGTAGTTAAGAATTTTTCAAATGAAAATATTGAGATAATTAATTTTTCAGTATTTAATTTGGTTAAGGACATAAATATTTTATTTTTGGATAAGGTTGGAGCAATAAGTAAAAAGGAAATGATAGTAAAAAAGTTATTTCTTAATAATACTTTAGTATCAACTAATGATCCGTATGTAAAAGAGATAACTTTTGATAGAATAGTTGAGATATCGTTAATATGTAATAATGCAATTTATAATATAGATGTTGAAACTGGCGGAAAAGGTGAATTAGATGAACTTGCTTTTTTAGATTATGCTGCTAAAAAGAAAATATATAAAGCTTCTATTGATAGCAAGAACCAAAAGGTTTTGGAAATACCTATGGATTCTGATAAGAGATTTCTAACTGTTGTATCCAGAGTTAACAAGAGATATAGAGCTAATACCAGAGGAAATGTTGATGCGGTTTTAGATCAATGTACTTACATTATGATTGAAGGTGTAGAAAAAGAACTTACAGAGGAATATAAGTCTAGGATAAAAGAAATAGATATGAGTTTATCTATTGAAGGTCTTATAACTCAAGGCTTTGCCTACAGAAATTTTAATTATGAGCCATCTAGGTCGGAAAATATAGAAAGTCACATGGTTTTTGTAGGAATAATAGGACTTGAAAATCCGCTTGAGGAAAGCCTTGAAGAAAGTATAAATCGAATTAAAGATAAAGCGATAGTTCCAATTCTCTTCACTGAGGAAAGTAAATTAAGTGCTATAACAAATGCAAAAAAAGCTAATATAATAAGAAATAAAAACCAAGTAGTAGCGGGTATAGAGTTAGACTCTTTAAATCAACAAGAGCTTAAGGATCTCCTTTGCAGAGTAAGAGTATTTTGTAGGGTGAATCCTGAAATTAAGTCTAAAATAGTTTCGTTATTCATTAGAGATGGCCATAGTGTTGCGACTACAGGAGAAACTTTAGGCGATTTACCAGCTCTTAATTTATCAAATGTGGGAATAGGAAAAGGAAAAGCGTCTTCAATAGTTAAAAAAGTAGCTGATGTGTATATTCAAGAGAATTATCTAGATGGTTTTTTCAAAATAAGAGATTTCTCTAAGTCTTTTGCTAGAAATATAGATAGAGGTTTCAAAATATATTTTATGACTATTTTTGCAGAACTTTTAGTTCTAGTAGGAAGTTTGATAATGGGACAAACAGCGGATTTAAATTTATGGAATGTTTTGATTATAAATGGAATTTTATTTATCCCGTTATCTCTAATGATATTATTAAAAGATGGACGAGAAATTAGTACTAATGAAATGATATTTAGAGGATTAGTATTAAGTATAATAACGATGATTTCTATTTATAGAGTTGATGATAAAGAAGGAGCAATAGTACCTTTGGTTATTTTGTCTATAGGAGTTCTACTGTTTACATTTTTTAATGGAAGTATTTCTATAAGAAGAAAGTCTCATGAACTTATTATGGGATTAATAGCATTATTAATAATAATTATAGGCTCAGCTAGCATTATTTTGATTAATAATTTCATTCCAAGAAATATAATTTTCTTAGAATTAGGAGTTTCAATAATATTTTTGATTATTTTTGAAATTTTAGCTAGAAAGTGGCAAAACTCACTAATGAGGTGAGCAAATGTTTCATAAAAAAATAAATGAAGTGGGAAATCCATTAGTATATGTTTTTTTATCATTAATGGTTGGATGCATTTATTATGGGATAAATGAAGAATTAAGAGGGCTTGCAATATTTATTGTGGCTTCTTTTTTTATTTGTATGTTTTATTATTGTGGGTTCAGCTTCAGCTGTATTATGAGTATATTTTTTATAATAGGAGTTTTAATCAATTATTCGTATTATGAAGTTCCTAGTGAAATAAATGATGAAGTAAGGATAACAAAGGTAAGCAGCTTTGGTATTCAAGGAGAATTTGAAGGAAAGAGCATCACAATAAAAACTAACAGGAAAGATTTAAAGGTGGGAGAGAAGTATAAAGTTGCAGGAAAAATTAATAGAATACAGGATAAAGTAAGTGGAGTTGTTGGAGAGGTTGAACCTAAATTTATAGTAAAGACAAAAGATGATCTTATAACAAAGCTTTATAATGTTAAGAGAAATATATACTATAGACTAGAAGAAAACTTAGGGGAAAGGAAAGCTGGATTAATATCATCAATTGCTTTTGGTTATTCAGATTATCTAGATGCAGAAGATAAAGATGATATGAATAATTTAGGTATTATACATAGTATAAGCGTTTCAGGCCTGCATGTAGTTATAATATATGGTTTTTTTAGAATTTTTCTAGGCAGCAAACTAGGGATTATTTTAACAGGGGCATATGTTATATTTACAGGCAGCAGTTATTCTAGTATAAGAGCCTTTGTAATGCTTGCCTGTGTTGAAGGAGCAGAGATATTAAAAAGAAACAAAAGTTCAATTTCTGCATTGTGTTTTTCAGCTATAATATTAGTTGTTTATCAGCCCTATTGTATTTTTAATATATCCTTTCAACTGTCGTATGTGGCTACTCTAGGAATAATAATGTATAATAAAAAATTAAATGAAAAACTTTATAAAATGCCTGGTAAATTAAGAGAATCATTAAGTTTGGCATTAAGTGCTCAAGTGTTTACTTTACCGTTTTTGATATTGATATTTAAGAATTTTTCTGTAAATTTTATTGTTGGAAATCTGTTTTTAGCACCTTTTGTTGATCTTATGGTTATCACAGGAAATATATTAGTAATCACATATATTTGGCCTAAAGTATTTGATTTCTGCAGTTACTTAAATTTATATATAATAAAAGCTTTTGATTGGACCTTAGATATTATTGATAAAGTCTCACTTCCAATGTTCTACGGAAACGAATATATAGTACTTTTTTATTTCTTTATAATGCTGAGTTTTTATTTTGTAAGAAAAGGATATAGGAGTTTTATTTATATTCCTCTTATATCAATTCTTGCAATAGCTATTCAGATATACAGCCCGATTTTAAATATTTCATATTATAATGAAGGTGCTATATTGATTAGTTACAGGGGGGAGAGAGTACTTCTGGCTAATAAAAACCAAATTGACATAAAGAAGTTATCAGAAGCAGCTTTTGCAACTGAATACTATAGAGAAGAAAAGTTAATTAGGATAAAAGATATAGGAAGTATTAAATCTCAAGGGAAAAATTATATCTTAGAAACGCCTGAGAAAAAATATTTATTAAAAATGACAAGTACTGAGAATGAATCTAAAGAGTATGATATAATAAATTTTAAAGATGCACCCATTAACAGAATATTTGTAATAAATGGGAAAGTAGTATAGAAAGAATTATGAGTTATAAGTTATGAATTTAGGAAAAGCCAGAGGTTTTTCTTCATCAACTCTTAACTTATAATTTTTAACTCATAACTGAAATAAGTGTTGTTTGAGAGGAAAATTAAAGTGATTAATTATGAAGTTTATGAAAAAGAAATTGAAAAAGGTAACATAAAGAATGGATATGTTTTTTGTGGATTAGATGAAGAGCTTATTAAGGACGGGATAAGTTTAATTACAAAAAGAGAGATACCAGAAGAGTTAGAAGAACTTAATTTAATTAAAATAGATGGAATGAATACGAGTTTAGATGATATTGTGAATGCTTGCGAAACAATGCCTTTTATGGGAGAGAAAAAAGTTGTTCTAGTGTATAGAGCAAGTTTTTTGCAGGAAAAAAATGATTCGACAGGTACTAAGATATATAATGAACTTAAGAAATACATTTTGGATTTGCCTCCATATACTATTTTAATCATGTATTATTTGTTAAATGATAAAAGAGAAAGACCTAATAAGAATAGAAAATTAAGCACCATTGAGAAATCATTAACTGTAGTTCATTGTGATAAATTAAAGAAGGATAAATATTTAAAAAAGGTTTCTGATATATTTAAAGATAAAGGAAAAACAATTGGGCGTGTTGAATTAATGTACTTTTGCGAAAAGGTGCAGAACAATTTTGATATCATAAAAAGAGAAATTGATAAACTTGTTTCATATTGTGAAGGTAGGGAAATAAGAAAAGAGGATATTAATTTACTTATTTTAAATTCTAATGAAGAAGATATTTTTGATTTGGTAGAATTAATAGCTATGAAAAAAGTTGATAAGGCTATAGACATAATGAAGGAAATTTTATATAAGTCAGATCAGCATATGCTCATAATAAGTGCAATTCAAAAACATTTCCTAAGGTTATATGAAATAAAAATAAAAATAATGAATGGGAAAAGAGTAGAAGATATAGTATCTGATTATAAATTGCCTCAATTTGTATGCGAAAAACTAATGGGCCAGGCTAGTAAGTTTACCCAAAGGCAGTTATCACAATTGATTAAGCTTTGTGTAAGCGCTGAAACAAAATTAAAATCAACAGGAATGGATAAGACTATGGAAATGGAATTCCTGCTCATAAATACACTTACTGTTAAGAAATAATATAAAAAAACAACCCATCTGTAAGTAGATGGGTTTTAAGATTATGCCATAGCGTTTAATCTAGCAGCTAATCTTGATTTCTTTCTAGCAGCCATGTTCTTATGGACAACTCCCTTAGTAGCAGCCATGTCTAATGACTTAACAACTGATGTATATAAAGCTTTAGCTTCTTCATTATTCTTAGCTTCTACAGCAGCTTCAAACTTCTTTATAGCAGTCTTTAAAGCAGACTTAACCATTCTGTTCTTTAAAGTCTTAGTTTCAGTAACTTTAATTCTCTTTTTTGCTGATTTTATATTTGCCATTCTTAGTTCACCCCCTTAGATTTTTATAGGGTCTCTGCAGTTTTTGGGGAAATCTGCGTACGAGTTCATATTCAACAAACCTTATTATAACATCACAAGTTATGTAATTCAAGTATTAAATCTAAAGAAAAAGGAAAAATAATACTAACTAAATTTATAACGAGGTGTTAATTATGATTAATGTTAGAACAGATTTGGTACTTGAAGCAAGAGATATTTATAAAGAAAGCCATAAAGGTGAAAAAGATATTGATGGTATAGAAGTTATTGAAGAAAGTGAAAAAGATATTAAAGTAACTACTGTAAAAATAAAAAATGATGAAGGAGCTGAAAAACTTGGAAAACCGAAAGGTAATTACATAACAGTAGATATGCCAGAGTTTACAGCTTATGATGGTGAGACTATGGATAGAGTTTCAGAGGTTGTTTCAGAGGTTTTGGGAAGATTAATTAAGGTTGATACTGAAAAGACGGTGTTAATTGTTGGACTTGGAAATTGGCAGGTAACGCCTGATGCATTAGGGCCTAAAGTTGCAGAAAAAATAATGGTAACAAGACATTTGCAGACAGTAATGCCTGAAGCCATTGATGATTCGGTTAGACCAGTCTGCTCAGTATCACCAGGAGTATTGGGAGTAACGGGTATTGAAACTGTGGAAATAGTTAAAGGAGTTGTGGAAAAAGTTAAACCAGATTTAGTAATATGCATAGATGCATTAGCAGCAAGGAAGGTTGAAAGGGTAAATGCAACAATCCAGATTGGTGATACAGGCATATCACCAGGTGCCGGGGTAGGCAATAATAGAAAGCAGATAAATGAGGAAAACTTAGGAATTAAGGTAATTGCTATAGGAGTGCCTACTGTAGTAGATGCTACCACAATTGCTAATGATACCATAGACTCCGTTATAGATTCTTTAATTAATAACTCATCAAGTGGTGGAGACTTCTATAAGATGTTAAAATCTCTTGACAAATATGAAAAAGAAAGGCTTATTAGAGAAGTAATGTCATCAAAAACTGGAATGGATATGATAGTTACACCTAAGGAGATAGACCTGGTTATTAATTCTTTATCAAAAATAATAGCTAATGGTATAAATATGGCAGTACAACCTAATATGAATATGGAAGAAATTAATAAATTTATGGGATAATTTATTAAGTTTATAGTTAACAGTTTATGTTTTTAAGGGTATCCTGTGGCAATTTACAACTAATGAAGAAAACCTAAAGGATTTTTCTTGAAAATAATTTCGAAGCGAGCCTTTTGGCTCGCTTTTGCTTTTATATAATTTTTTTTATCATATGAAGAAATTATAGGAAGGCAGTTAATTGAAAATTAAATCAGAATAATTATGTAAATTGATTAATATAAATATAAAAGAAATACAAGGGGGGATCAAGGTGGCATACATTAGTAGAGAAAAAAAAGGTGAAATTAATAGAAGAATAAGAATGAAATCAAATACTAGTATTGGAGTAATAGTATTAATACTAATTACAAGTTTATTATTTATAAGGCTTGGCAATGTTTTGAAAAATAGCAAGGAAAGAGGAGCATTTGCTTATGTACAGATGTTAAATTTAGGAGCGCCAATAGTAGAATCTCAAATTTATGATGAAGGGACTTACTCGGAGAATAAGCTTTCATTAAGTAATGTATGCTTACAGGTTTTAGGAATTAATAATTTGAGCTACAAAGGGATAATTCAAAATGAAGTCAGTTATTTCACTGATGTGGATAGTGATAGTGTTAGTAAACCAGATTCTACATTTAGTTTATTTCAAATAAATGATGATAGTATTTCAAAGGTACCAGCTAATAATACTGATAGTACAAATTCAAAGATTTATGATCCGAGCTTAAAAAAAGAACTGAATGAATCAAAGCCAGAAGTATTAATATATCATAGCCATACAACTGAAAATTACGATGCCTCACAGCCTGAAAGTTTAGATGAAGATACCAATGTAGTAGGGGTGGGGGATGTTCTTGCGGATGAACTTGAAAAGAATTATGGGATATCGGTAATTCATGATAAAACAAATCATTGCATTTCATATAATGATAGTTACACGAGATCTGGTGAAACTGTAGATAAATACCTAAAACAATATGGGGATTTTAAAATGCTTATAGATCTTCATAGAGATTCTGTAGAGGATAAATCTGCAACAACCACAGAAGTAGATGGAATGAGCGCATCTAAGATAATGTTTGTAGATGCAGAAAATAGTACAAGATATGCAAAAAATAAAGAGCTTACAGAGAAGGTGTTTAATAAAACAGCAGAATTATTTCCGACACTGCCAATAAAAATATTAACATACCATAGAGGGAAAAATGCATTTAATCAAGATAAGAGTGATGGATGTTTACTTTTTGAAATAGGTTCTCATACTAATACACCAGAGGAATCAAAGGTTACAGCACAGTGTATGGCCAGAGTAATTGCAGAAATTTTAAATAAAAAATAAAACTTGCGTAAAATGTAGAATTACTATTGCAATATATATACTTAAAATTTGCTAGTTGACTTCTACCTTAGGTATGGATATATACTATGTATTAAATAATTAGACTAATATTAACACTAGGAGGAAAAAGGATGAATATAAAATTTAAATATAATTGTTCAAATGTCAATTGGAATGATGTATCTAATATATTAAAAGAGGTTGGAATGACATATTTTGAAGGAGAAGTGCACAAGAAAGCTTTTGAAAATAGTCATACTACTGTATTTGCTTTTGATGGGGATAAGTTAATTGGTTTTGGTCGTGCAATTTCGGATGGAGTTTATCAATCAGCAATTTACGATGTTGCAGTATTGCTAGAATATCAAGGGAAAAAGATAGGTTCAGCAATTATTGATCACATATTAAGATTTACTCCTAATTGCAATTTTATTTTATATGCTTCACCGGGAAAAGAAACTTTTTATGAAAAACAAAGCTTTAGAAAAATGAAAACAGGAATGGCGATATTTATTAATCCAGAGAAAATGAAGACGAGAGGGTTTATTGAATAGAATGCTATAAATTAATAGTATTGAATAATAAACTTTAAAAATGGAGATAATTTAAATAAAATTTTTATACGATGAAGTATTAAAAAATATTATTTAAAGGGTGTTTTTATTGAAGAAGATTTTTAGTAGAAAAGTGCTGCCGGTATTTTTTATTTTAGTGTTAGTTTTTATTGGAATAATTAAGATAGATTTGATTAATACTAAGGCATTATCTCCGCTTGGAAATACAAATGAAAATTATAAACTTGTAAGTGATGAATTTGGAGAGGATTTTTCTAATTTTATTAAAGATAATTCATTTTTAAAGATTTATGAGGAAGATGGTAAAGATATTTTAGTAAGATTAGGGGACAGTGATTTTAAAATTAAAGAAGAATCTCCTTATATAAAAAAAATACAAGAGATGTTTAAAAATATAAAACTATAGATGAGTAAATTATAAATCGAAGGCTATTTTAATTTAAATGTAAGCTTAAGGCACATGAAAATAGACTGGCAAATGGACTTGTTATTTATTTGATTGTACCTAAAGTTTTAATAGCCTTTTTTTATGTATGTATGTTATAATTTAGCTGATTTAATTATAACGGGGGTGAAAGGACTGTTTTAAAGAGAAAAGACAGTCATGCATATGAAAAGTGAAAGACAAAAACATATCAGGAATTTTTCAATAGTAGCACATATTGATCACGGTAAGTCAACCCTTGCGGATAGATTACTTGAAACTACAGGAACCTTAACTAAAAGGGAAATGGAAGAGCAAGTTCTAGATAATATGGAGATAGAAAAAGAAAGAGGAATTACAATAAAGTCTCAAGCAGCGAGACTTGTATATAGAAGAGATAACGGTGAAGAATATATTCTTAATTTAATTGATACTCCGGGACATGTAGATTTCAATTATGAAGTTTCAAGAAGTCTTGCAGCTTGTGAAGGTGCAATATTGGTTGTTGATGCGACTCAAGGTATTCAGGCTCAGACTTTAGCTAATTGTTATTTAGCTTTGGATAATGATTTAGAGATTGCGCCAGTAATAAATAAGATTGATTTGCCTTCTGCAAGACCAGATGAGGTTAGGAAGGAAATTGAAGATGTAATAGGTATAGATGCAGAGGAAGCACCTGCTATATCTGCGAAAACCGGACTTAATATAGGAGATGTTTTAGAGAGCATTGTTAAAAATATACCTAGCCCAGAGGGGGATGAAGAAGCTCCTTTAAAAGCACTTATTTTCGACTCATATTATGACAGCTACAAGGGTGTTGTATGTATAACAAGAGTTTTTGATGGAAGCGTGAAGGTTGGAAGCAAAATTAAGTTAATGGCAACTAATAAAGTTTATGAAGTTACTGAAGTTGGAGTATTTACTCCGGGAGTTCTTCCAATTGGCAGCTTAAGTGCTGGGGATGTTGGATATGTAACAGCATCAATTAAAAATGTGAGGGATGCGAGAGTTGGAGATACGATTACAGAAGCTGACAGACAAACAGACAAAGCACTTCCTGGGTATAAACCTGCTATACCAATGGTTTATTCAGGAATATATCCGGTTGATGGAGCAAAATATGATGAACTTAAAGAAGCATTAGAAAAATTACAGATAAATGATGCAGCTTTAAGTTTTGAACCAGAAACATCTATAGCACTTGGCTTTGGATTTAGATGTGGATTCTTAGGATTATTACATATGGAAATAATTCAAGAAAGAGTTGAAAGAGAATTTAACTTAGACATAATTACTACTGCACCATCAGTTATATATAAAGTAATAAAAACAGACGGAACCATTCTTGAAATAACAAATCCAACAAATCTTCCACCTGCAACAGAAGTAGATTATATGGAAGAGCCAGTAGTTAAGGCATCTATAATAACGCCTAAAGATTATGTAGGGGCAGTTATGGAATTATGCCAGGATAGAAGAGGAACATATATTGATATGCAATACATAGAAGAAACTAGGGCAGTTGTAAACTATGATATTCCTTTAAATGAAATAATATATGATTTCTTTGATACCTTAAAATCAAGAACAAGAGGCTATGCTTCTTTGGATTATGAATTCAAAGGATATACTCAGACTAAGTTAGTTAAGCTAGATATATTATTAAATGGAGATATAGTTGATGCATTATCAATGATAGTTCCCGAAGAAAGAGCTTACCATAAAGGAAGAGGAATTGCAGAAAAATTAAAAGAAATTATTCCAAGACAGTTATTTGAAATTCCAATTCAAGCTGCGGTCGGATCTAAAATCATTGCGAGAGAAACCGTAAAAGCAATGAGAAAAGATGTATTGGCTAAATGTTATGGTGGAGATATTTCAAGAAAGAAGAAGCTGCTTGAAAAGCAAAAAGAAGGAAAGAAGAGAATGAGGCAGGTTGGTTCTGTTGAAGTTCCACAAGAAGCATTTATGGCTGTTTTAAAGGTAGACTAGATTATAGATAGATATAAAAGCTTAATTTACAAGTTACAAGTAAGAAGTAAATCTTATGATTTATTTCTATATACTAGGCATAAGACAATATAGATTCCTAAAATTATTATAAATAAAAGATATTATTTTCAAGGAATTATTTGTATAATAGTAGATAGTAGTATGCAAATAATTATTGGTAGAAAGATGGAGGGGTTATATGTTTTTGAATGAACTTAGTAAGAATGAAGGAATTGTATTTATGCAATTAGTTAAGAATCTTGCGAATATAGATAATACCTTTGCTAAAGAAGAAAAAAATCTTTATTATGATTATTTAAAGGAATTAAATATAGAGGAAAACGAAGTAGCTGATGATGATTTAAACTCAATATGCAGAGTTTTAGAAGATTCTTCTGAAAGAACAAAGAATATAATTTATTTTGAATTGATAGGTCTTGCACTTATTGACGGAGAGTATGATGAAAAAGAAGTTACTTTCTTAGAAGAAGTAGGAGATAAATTAAGCATAAAACGTAATAAAAGGATAGCTTTTGCCAATTACTTCTACAATTTTATTGATGTATATGGTTTTTCAGTTGTTGATGCAGAGAGTAAAATAGCTTTATTAAAGGAACAAGCAGAAAAATTATTAGTTTAGTAAGTTAAAATAAAATTACTTAAAATAAATATTGAGCAAAGAAAGGAAATGTACAGCATAAGTTCCTCTCTTTGCTCAATTGTTTTAGTGTACAGATAAATAGTGAATTGGAGGAGATTTTAATTGAAAGATATTTCATTATATATACATATACCATTTTGTAAGCAGAAATGCCTTTATTGTGATTTTCCATCGTATTCAGGAAAAGAAAAATTAATGGATAAATATATTGATGCACTAAATAAGGAAATACTGCAAAAAGCAGAGGCTTATTCTATAAACAGCATATTTATTGGTGGAGGCACGCCATCTCATCTTAATGATTCCAATCTGAAAAGTCTGCTAGATACTTTAAATAAGCTTAATTTGAAGACAGATATAGAATTTACAATAGAATGTAATCCTGGAACAGTAAATAGAAGTAAACTTAGTATTATGAAAGACGGTAAAGTAAATAGAATAAGCTTTGGATTACAATCTGCAAAAGATTCTATTCTAAGGGAAATTGGAAGAATACATAATTATAAAGAATTTAAAAGCAATTATTTATTAGCCAGAGAGATTGGATTTGATAATATTAATGTTGATTTAATGTTTGGCTTACCGAATCAGAGTAGTGAGGATTTTAAAGAGACCTTAGAAGAAATTGTGAAGCTGAATCCAGAGCATATATCGGCATATAGCTTGATAATAGAAGAAGGAACTTATTTCTACGATTTATATGATAAGGATAAGCTGAAACTCCCCGATGAAGAGCAGGAAAGAGAGATGTATTTATTAGCAAAGGAAATTCTAGGTCAATATAGTTACCATCAATATGAGATATCTAATTATGCAAAGAAAGGAAAGGAATGTTTTCATAATAAGGTCTATTGGAAGTGTAATGAATACTTAGGATTAGGTGTGTCTGCTAGCTCTTTCATAAATGAAAATAGAATCAAAAATATAGATGATATTGAAGAATATATAAAAAGAATAAATGAAGCTGAAGATGTTACGCAGGAAGTTCATGTAAACACTATAAAAGATGATATGGAAGAATTCTTATTTATGGGACTTAGAATGATTGAAGGTATAAAAATAAGTGAATTTGCCAAAAGATTTAATAAAGATATATATGAAGTCTATGGAGATGTAATTGAAAAAAATATAAAAAAAGGATTATTAATTTCAAGTTCGGGGAAACTGTATCTGAGCTCGAAAGGAATAGAATTATCCAATTATGTGATGAGCGATTTCATTTTATAATGTGATATTTAAATAAATCTTTTATTGTGAAATAGATTGCAAAAAGATTACTGGAGAAAACTAAAGAAAATAGCAGTAATATAGAGATAAATTTATAAAATCGAAAAAATAATAACTAAATAAAGTTATAATAAAAATAAATAGAATTGACAAAAAACATCATAAATAATATATTAAAAACATAGTCATTAGCACTCGAGCTTAATGAGTGCTAACAAAAAGAGGGTGAGGTTATGAGTATTGATGAAAGAAAGATAAGGATACTTCAAGCTATTATCAATGACTATATTCGCAGCGGAGATCCTGTTGGATCTAGAACTATTGCGAAGAACTATAATTTGGGCATTGGATCTGCAACTATTAGGAATGAAATGGCTGATCTTGAAGACATGGGATACTTAGAACAACCTCATGCTTCTGCAGGAAGAATTCCTTCTAGCAAAGGATACAGATTATATGTTGATCAGCTTATGGAGAGTCAAAGATTGACAGTTGAAGAAGACTTGAAGATTAAACAATATATAATTGATACTGCAATGCTTGAAGTAGATAAAATAGTTAAGCAGACTAGCGCTTTATTATCTGAGCTTACTAAGTTAACTTGTATAATAGAAGCTCCATCGGTTAAGAAGAGTTTTATTAAATCTATTCAGCTTATTAAGGTTGATGAACACAATTTAGTATCAGTTTTTTTAACAGACACAGGGCTTATTAAAAATCATATAATGAAGCTCAATAGCAAGGTTCCAGAAGTAGAAACTTTAAATCAAATAAACAAAGTTATCAATAATAGATTGGTGAATCTTTCTATACAGGAAATTAATCTAGAAGTAATTAATAATCTGAAGAAAGATTTAGGACAATATGAAGAAATATTTAATGCAATTTTACCACTATTATATGAAACATTAAATTCAGCAGATACTACAGAAGTGTTTATGGAAGGAACAACCAATATATTCAATTATCCAGAGTACAATGATATTGATAAGGCAAAAGAGATGCTGTCGCTTCTTAATGATAAAGAAGCTTTAATAGATTTATTTGATCCACAGGATAATATAACAGTCAGCATAGGCGATGAAAATTATAAGCTGCAGGCTAAGGATTGCAGTATAATATCAGCCGAATATTCTTTCAGAGATAGGCCTATTGGAAAAATTGGATTAATTGGGCCTAGAAGAATCAATTATTCAAAAGTAATAGCAATCATGTCTGAAGTTATAAAGGAGCTTAATAATATATTAAGCAATGATAAAATATAAGTCCTAGATTAAAGAGAAGAGGTGTTACTTAGATATATGGCAGAAAATAATGTTAAAGATGAAGAACTAAAGAATGAAGAAATTAAAGAGGAAGAAGTAACTGAAGCTACAGCTAATGATGCAGTAGAAAATCAGGAAACTAGCGAGGCTGTAGATGAAACTTGCAAAGATGCAGGAAATAATTTAGAAGAGGAAAATAAAAAATTGCAGGAAGAATTAGATAATACAAAAGACAGATTATTAAGATTAACAGCTGAATATGACAATTATAGAAAGAGAACTTCTAAAGAAAAAGAAGGAATATATAGTGATGCATATGTTGATGTATTAAAAGAAATTATTCCTGTTCTTGATAATTTAGAAAGAGCTATTGCAGCAGATGGAAGTATAGAAGATTTGAAAAAAGGAATTGAAATGACTATTAAAGGCTGCAAGGATGCATTTGCAAAACTTGGAGTTGAAGAAATAGATGCTTCAGGAGAATTTGATCCGAACCTTCATAATGCAGTAATGCATGTAGAAGATGAGAACTTAGGCAAAAATGTTGTAGCTGAAGTTTTCCAAAAGGGATATAAAAAAGATGACAAAATAATAAGACATACAATGGTTAAAGTAGCTAACTAAAAAAGTAAAATTACTTATTAAAATATTTAATTGAAAAATTCAAATTAAAATAAACTAATAGAGTTTTAGGAGGAATAATATCATGGGAAAAATTATAGGAATTGATTTAGGAACTACAAATTCATGTGTAGCCGTTATGGAAGGTGGAGAACCAACTGTTATAGCAAATTCAGAAGGAGCTAGAACTACTCCTTCAGTAGTATCATTCCAAGCAAATGGAGAAAGATTAGTTGGTCAAGTTGCAAAAAGACAAGCGATTACAAATCCAGATAAGACAGTTATCTCAATAAAGAGACACATGGGAACAAGTTACAAAGTTGATATAGATGGAAAACAATATTCACCACAAGAAATTTCTGCTATGGTACTTCAAAAGATCAAAGCTGATGCTGAAAGCTATTTAGGTGAAACTGTAACACAAGCAGTTATAACTGTACCAGCTTACTTTAACGATAGCCAAAGACAAGCAACTAAAGATGCAGGAAAAATTGCTGGTCTTGAAGTATTAAGAATAATCAACGAGCCAACAGCAGCATCACTTGCTTATGGTTTAGATAAAATGGATTCAGCACACAAGATTTTAGTTTACGATTTAGGTGGTGGTACTTTCGATGTATCTATCTTAGATCTTGGAGATGGAGTATTTGAAGTATTATCAACTAACGGAGATACTAAACTTGGTGGAGATGACTTTGATGAAAAAGTAATGCACTATATTGCTGATGATTTCAAAGCTTCAAATGGAATTGATTTAATGCAAGATAAGATGGCAGTTCAAAGATTAAAAGAAGCTGCTGAAAAAGCGAAGATTGAATTATCTTCATCAATGCAAACTAACATTAATTTACCATTTATCACAGCAGATGCAACAGGTCCAAAGCATATAGACTTAACTTTAAGTAGAGCAAAATTCAATGAAATCACTCACGATTTAGTTGAAAGAAGTATTGAGCCAATGAAAAAAGCATTAGCTGATGCAAAACTTTCATTAAGTGATATTGATAAGATAATCTTAGTTGGTGGATCAACAAGAATTCCAGCAGTACAAGATGCAGTAAAGAACTTTACAGGAAAAGAACCATCAAAAGGAGTTAATCCAGATGAATGTGTTGCAGTCGGTGCAGCTATTCAAGCAGGTGTACTTACTGGAGAAGTTAAGGATGTAGTATTACTTGATGTTACACCATTAACACTTGGAATTGAAACAGCAGGAGGAATCGCTACTCCATTAATCGAAAGAAATACAACTATTCCAACAAAGAAGAGTCAAGTATTCTCAACTGCTGCAGATAATCAAACATCAGTTGAAATCAACGTAGTACAAGGTGAAAGACAAATGGCTGTAGATAATAAGTCACTTGGAAGATTCACATTATCAGGAATAGCTCCAGCTCCAAGAGGAATTCCTCAAATCGAAGTTACATTTGATATAGATGCTAATGGTATTGTTAAAGTATCAGCTTTAGATAAAGGAACTGGAAAAGAAGCTAACATCACAATTACAGCTTCAACTAACTTAAGTGATGATGAAGTAGATAAGGCTGTAAAAGAAGCTGAAAAGTTTGCAGAAGAAGATAAAAAGAGAAAAGAAAAGATTGAAGCTGTAAATAACGCAGATCAAACAATTTATCAAATAGAAAAGACATTAAATGAAGTAGGAGATAAAGCTACAGAAGATGAAAAAGCTACTGTAAAAGCTAAGATTGAAGATCTTAAGAAAGTTAAAGATGGCGATGATGTAGAAGCAATTAAAGCAGCAATTGAAGCTGTAAATCAATCATTCTATCCAATAGCTACAAAGATGTATCAACAAGCTGGAGCAGAAGCAGGTGCTGACCAAGATGCAGCAGGTGGAGCACAAAGTGCACCACATGATGATAATGTAGTAGATGCTGATTTCAAGGTTGATGAAGATAAATAATATAGTTTAGTTGTAATAAAACTTAATTATTAATATAAGTGAGAATCAAAATCTTGTATTTTGCAATTCGAACTTACCCAGCGAACGCATGTGAGTCGGGTTTCATTAGAGATAGGGGAAGGCAATTTCGTCTTCCCTTTTCTAAAGTATGCAGAGAAAATAATAAAAGTTGCACATTTTACTATTGTAAATTGTATATTTATAATTGGAGAAGTTATTATTTATACATTTATGATCTGGATTGTGTGGAGTTTAAATTTAAATTATGCATTGTACATTGCATGCAGTTCGCTGTAAATCGTGAATTGCGAACTGTACACTGATAAAGTACTAGGTGGTGAATATAAACAAATGGCAAATAAAGACTATTATGAGGTGCTTGGACTTGAAAAAGGTGCAAGTGATGATGAAATAAAAAGAGCCTTTAGAAAATTAGCAGTAAAATATCATCCAGATAGAAATCAAGGGAATGCTGAAGCTGAAGAAAAGTTTAAAGAGATAAATGAAGCTTATCAAATTCTTTCAGATCCAGAAAAGAAGGCTAAATATGATCAATTTGGATCTGCCGCTTTTGATGGAAGTGGAGGCTTTGGAGGCGGTGGCTTCGGAGGTTTCGATGGCTTTGATATGGGAGGTTTTGGAGATATTTTTGAATCGTTCTTTGGTGGAGGGGGATCAGGTTCTAGAAGAAGAAATGGTCCTGTAAGAGGTAATGATCTTGAATATACAATAACCTTAACATTTGAAGAAGCTGTTTTTGGAGTAGAAAAAGAAATTTCAATAACTAGAAATGAAAATTGTGAACACTGTAATGGAAGCGGAGCTGAGCCTGGAACTAGTGCAAAGACTTGCCCAACTTGTGGAGGTTCAGGTCAAGTAAGAGTTCAAAGACAAACTCCTCTTGGAAGCTTTGTTTCAACTTCTACTTGTGATACTTGTAGAGGAACAGGTAAAATAATAGAAAAACCATGTTCAAGTTGTAGAGGAAATGGTAATGTTAGAAAGACAAGAAAGATAAAAGTTAACATACCAGCAGGAGTAGATACAGGCAATGTTATGCCACTACGTGGTCAAGGTGAACATGGATTAAGAGGTGGAAACCCTGGAGACTTATATGTTAGAATTAATGTAACTCCATCGAAGGTATTCACAAGAAAAGGAAATGATATATATATTGATGCTCATGTTTCTATGGCTAAGGCTACTTTAGGTACAGAAATAACTGTAGCTACAGTAGATGGAAATGTTAAATATTCTGTTCCAGCAGGTACTCAATCTGGAACTATGTTTAGATTAAAAGGTAAGGGAATACAAAGAGTTAATTCAGGTGGCAAAGGAGATCAATATGTAAAAGTCATAGTTGATATTCCTAAGACATTAAATAAAGAACAGAGAGAGGCATTGTACAGCTTTATGAAAGCATCAGGTGAAGAAGTTGATGAAGCTGTGGCTCCAAAGAAAAAGTTATTCGGGAAAAATAGATAAAATAAGTAAAATTTTTAAGAAACTGTTTAAGTAGCGGCTATGCTGTGAAAATTTAAGCAGTTTCTTTTTTATATTGAATCAGTAAAAACTAGCAGTTAAAGATGAAATTTCACAATCAGTTAAAGATGAAAAATTCACAGATTATTTAAGATATATGAAAAATAAGAAAAAAATTACAGTTTGTGCTACAATTGATTTATAATGTTGATTAGTAAAACAATAAAATAATTTATTAAAAAGAAGATTTAAATGAAGGAAAATAAAATGATTTTATTTTCAAGAAGGCCACTATTTTTGATAATAATGAGAGGGCTTAGGATATGATTAGAGTAAAGAAGGTAGAATACATAGAATTAATAGAAGAGCAAAGAGAAGTGTATATGAGGTCGCTGCCTTTTGCTCAAGAAGAATATCTTGAGCAGATAGTTAATAGATGTGATTATTATAAAATTGAACTAAAATCAAAAACACAGGGATATTTTTGTGTGGATAAAGATAAAGTGCTGTATGAGTTTTATTTGAATGATGAAGTGGTAACATTTGCGCAAGATATATTTAAAACTTTGCTAGAGGAAGAATATTTTATAGCAGCAGAATGTAAATCATTTGATTATTTGTTGATGTCATTATGTTTAGATTTTAATAAAAAGGCTTTTTGTTCAGGATATTTGTTTAGAAATTTTGTTAATGTAAAAAATTCATTGAATGGATTTAAGAATATATGTTTTAGGTTAGCAAATTTAAAAGATAAAGAAAAAATTTCTGATATGAGCGAAGACTTTTTTGAAAATTTAGAAGAACAAATTTTAACAGAAGAGATATTCGTATTGTATTCTGATGAAATTTTACTTGCAGCAGGTGTTGCTCAGAAAGTTTTCAGAAGCATGGATTATTATGATATAGGTATGATAGTAAAAAAGGAGTATAGAAACAGGGGGATTGGAACATATATTATAACAAAATTAAGAGAAAACTGCTGTGCACATAATGTGGTACCTATTTGCGGCTGCTGGTATTATAATCATGCTTCAAAAAGAACTCTTGAAAAAGCTGGATTTATTTCAAAACATAGAATCATAACATTTAATTTTAAATGAGTAATAAAAATACTATAAGCTGTAATATTACAAAATAATACATATAAATTTAATGCACTAGACATTATTAAATTTAATGTTTAGTGCATTTGGTTTTAGGCCAATATAATTCTAAGATATTAATGAATGGGTTAATACGGTATTTTCTAGTGTAAAATTAGATTATTCTTCTGATTTAATCTGATAAGGTCTCATCATGTCATTATCTTCGTGGTCTAAGATGTGGCAGTGCCATACATAACCAGGACCAGCGGAAGGATCAAATGGAAATAAATTTTCACCAGGATGTGAATTAGCATTTTGAGGAGCAAAGCGAATTCGCATTTTTGTTATTTCTCCAGGATATGCTTTTACAGTATCCTTCCAGCCAGCTTCGTTATCTTCTGGAGGGATAGGATTACCTATTATATATGGTGTTGTATAAAGTGTTTTCGGTTTAACCATCCATGGTGGATTTCCTAAATCAGAATTTAATTTAAGCCAGTCCTGGGTATATTCATCTACCTCAAACTTTTGCCTGCATGATAATTTGAATTCTACAAGATGCAAGTGGATAGGATGTGCATCAGCGGTTAGATTAACTATATACCATTCCTCTGTTGAACCTACAACTGGCAATTCGGAAATTGGAGCTGACCAACGTTGTCCGTTTAATGTTACTATTAATGGACCATTATCTCCTGCAGTTTCATAAAGCGTAAATATTCTTACTTTTGATGGAACAGGCAAATATGGTATAGGATTACTTCTTAGTGTCTTTGGTAAAGGAGGAGGCATTGTCATGTCGGTATTATGGTTGATGGTAAACTGCATTATTTGTCCTACAGTATCAGGATTAGGTTTATCACCTGTAGGATAAGGTGCATTTGCATCATTACAGAGAATTATTTTAGTACAGCTAGGAATCTCAGAAAAGTCTACAAGTATATCCGCACGTTCTGCAGGAGCAAGAAGAATGGAAGTTAGTGGTATAGGTTTGTTAAGATAACCGCCATCTGTTCCTATTTGCCAAAATTGCATTCCATTTGAAAATTTAAGATTATAGAATCGTGCATTTGAACCATTTAAGATTCTAAAACGATATCTGGTCATGTCAACGTCTAGATTAGGCCATACTGTTCCATTTACCATAATGGTGTCTCCAAAAAACTCAGGCTGCCAATAAGGATGGATTTCTGGATTGTCACCTTGAGTAGGAAAATTTAAGCTGCCATCAGCATTAAAGGAACGGTCTTGAATAACTATTGGTATTTCATATTTTGAGTTTGTAATTAATGGACCTGGGTAATCAAAAGGATTAGCAGGATCTTTAATAATATAAAAACCGGCAAGTCCCATTACTACATTAAGACGAGTCACGCCTAGTGCATGGTCATGATACCATAATGTAGTTGGCTCTTGAGTATTTGGGTAGTGAAAAGTGTCAGTGATATATTTTGGGCCAGTTAGACCATTTGCAGTCCACCATGCTTCAGGGTGACCGTCAAATGTTGATTGCTGTTCACCTCCATGAAGATGTGTTACTAATGGGACATCTTTTTGAGCACAGTAAACTCCAGGTGGAAAATCAGGCCATTTCCCATCAGGAGGCATCATTGAGGTGTCATTAGGATTTGCCCAATGAAGACTTGGATCAACTGCTAATGAATAAGCGTCTGTAATTTCATTTATCCATTTAACATTTACAGGAATGCCTCGTATGGCTTCAAAAGTTGCTCCAGGAGAACTCCTAAATTGAATTTTTTCTCCAGTGAATTTATCTCTGATTATACCGCTATATCCCCATACAGTAGTTTGAGCAAATTCAGAAGGGAGAATTTGCTGTTTAAATTGACACATACTGATTTTATAATTATCGCTTAGAGCACCACTCACAGAATCAGTTACTCTATTAGGCAAGAATACTGGAGGAATAATTAGTTCCTGCGTGTATTTTGGTATTGTTTCAGGATCGAGTGTTTCCTTTGTCATAAGTACCTCTCCTTGTTTTTGAATTTAGTTAATAAAAATATAATACATTATATTCATTAGGAAGTATTATTGATACTGTTTAAACATATTGTTAAGCAATATTAATTAGAAAATAAAAAATTGCAATAAAATTTTTTATAGGTATAATTATTATGAAAGCATATGGCCATTTTAAAAACGGCAAGTTACCATGCAGATAATGCACAATCAAAAAAATAACAAGTCCATCTGCAAGTTTTGGAATTATTATTTTATTTCTGTGCTTAAAGTTATTTTGTGATTATATCCTTAATGGAAAGAGTAATTATAATGTAAGATATTTCTTTGTCTTACTCGCGAAATATAAATTGCATTATTTACTTGTTGTTTTTGGCCCAAAGATGGAGTGAATTGACATGAGAATGAGAAAAAAGCCATGGGCAAGACCTGAACTTGAAGCAAGTGATTTTTTTGTTGTAAATCCTAAGGATTATAAAGGTAAATGGAAAGAGTTTTTTGGAAATGACAAACCTATATATATGGAACTTGGATGTGGAAAAGGTACTTTTATAGCAGTACATGGTTCAAAGAATCCTGAGATTAATTACATTGCAGTTGATATAAAAGATGAGGTTTTAGGTTTAGCTAAGAGAAATATAGAAAGAGCTTATAAAGAGAAAAATAGATCAACAGATAATATAAAGTTAATGGCTCATGAAATAGGGATTATTAATGAAATGCTAAGCGAAGATGATGTAGTAAGCAGAATATACATAAATTTTTGTAATCCTTGGCCTAAAAAGAAGCATAAAAAGAGAAGATTAACCCACATAAATCAATTAAATCAATATAAGGTTTTCTTAAAAGATGAAGGAGAAATATATTTTAAAACAGATGATGACGAATTATTTGAAGAATCTCTTGAATATTTTAAAGAAGCTGGGTTTAGAATTAAATACATAACTTATGATCTTCATAAAAGTGACTTTGAAGGAAATGTAGAGACAGAACATGAAAAGATGTTTACTGAGCAAGGAATAAAAACAAAATTCTTAATTGCTACAAAAAACGATTAATTGGTTAATAGTTGACTGAATTACGGGGGCGTATTGTAAAGTTGATGATATAAAAATTATTACAAAATCAAAGAGAAAGGTTGATACAAAGATGGATGGAATATGGATTGAAGTAAGTATAATAACAAAAAGTGAGGCATTAGAGCCTATATCAGGAATATTTTATGGATTAGGATGTCCGAACGTTGCAATTGAAGACCCTGAGGATTTACTTTCAAGAGAACAAGGCCCATTGACTTGGGATTTTGCAGATATAAATATCTTAGAACATAAAGGAAACGCTGCTGTTGTAAAAGCATATTTTTCTCAGGATGATAAGGTTGAAGAAATAGTTGAGCAGGTTAAAGAAAAGCTTGAAGAAATAAAAGATCTTGGAATTGATATTGGTGAAGGTAAAGTAGAAGCAAAGAAAATGCATGAAGAGGATTGGGCAAATAATTGGAAGCAATATTATAAGCCAGTTAAAATAACAGATAAAATTGTAATTAAACCTATTTGGGAAGAGTATGAAAAAAAGAAAGACGAAATAATTATTGAATTAGACCCAGGAATGGCATTTGGGACAGGAACTCATGAAACTACTAGGATGTGTATTCAGGCACTAGATAAGTACGTAAAGCCTAATACAACAGTATTTGATGTGGGATGTGGCTCAGGAATACTTGCAATAGCGGCTGCAAAGCTTGGAGCTAAACATGTAGTAGGTGTTGATTTAGATCCAGTAGCAGTTGATTCATCTAAAGAAAATATAAGCTTTAATGATTTAGATAATATTGAAGTTTTAGAAGGAAATCTTTTAGATGTAGTTGAAGGAAAAGCAGATATAGTTGTTGCAAACATAATTGCAGAAGTTATATGTATATTAACAGAGGACGTTAAAAAGGCATTGAATGAAGGCGGTTTGTTTATTACATCAGGTATAATACATGATAGAGTTGATATGGTTACAAAGAAGTTTGCAGAGTGCGGCTTTGAAGTTATAGAAATAAATAAAGATGGAGAATGGAACTGCATAGTGGCTAAAGCGGTTAATTAATCTTAACTTGTAACTGAATGAAGGGTGGTTTTATGCATAAATTTTTTACAGAACCTTATAATATCACAGATATAGAAGGAAGAATACTTGGAGATGATGTAAAACATATATATAAAGTTTTAAGATTATCCGAAGGTGAAGATGTAGTATTAAATAATTGTGAAGGCATAGAATATTTAGGAAAGATAAAGACTATAACAAAGAGTGAAGTTGTAGTCAGCATAATTAAAAAATTAGATATAAATAATGAAAGCAAAATTAAAGTGCATTTATTTCAAGGATTACCAAAAGGGCAAAAGATGGATTTAATAGTGCAGAAGGGAACTGAGCTTGGAGTGCATGAATTTATCCCAACAATCACAGCAAGGGTTGACGTTAAGCTTAAGGGAGAATTTAAAAAACTTGATAGATTAAATAGAATAGCATTAGAAGCATCTAAACAATCTAAAAGAAGCATTATACCACAAGTTAGAGAAGTTATTGACTTTGAGGAAGCATTAAGCAAGCTAAAAGATATGGATTTAGCTTTAGTACCTTATGAAAATGCGGAAGCTTTCGGCATTAAAAGTCTTATGAGACAGCTTGAAAAAGAAAATGTAGATTTAAGTAATATTAATGATGTTGGAATCTTAATTGGTCCAGAGGGTGGATTTGAAGAGGAAGAAATAAATACATTAAAAGCGCAAGGAGCTTATATTGTAACTCTTGGAAACAGGATACTTAGAACGGAAACAGCAGGATTTATAAGTGCAGCATTAATTCAGTATGAATTAGGAGATTTAGGAGGAATGCTACTATAATGGAAGAAAATCAAATGAAAAAATTAAAAGTAAGTAATGGAAAGACTGTATTAAAAAAAATGACATATAAAGAGCCAATAAAATCTTCAAGTGGGAAAAGATTAGTTGCTTTTGCTACTCTAGGCTGCAGAGTAAACCATTATGAAACAGAGGCTATGGCAGAAAAATTTATAAGAGAAGGTTATGAAATCACCCAATTTGAGGATTTTGCGGATGTTTATGTAATAAATACATGTTCAGTGACTAATATGAGCGATAAAAAATCCAGACAGATAATAAGTAGGGCGAGAAGAAGAAATAAAGAAGCTATAATTGCTGCAGTTGGCTGCTATTCTCAAGTAGCACCAGATGAGGTTTCTAAAATAGAGGGCGTAGATGTTGTACTTGGAACTAGAAACAAGGGAGATATTGTTTATTACGTAAACAAGGCTAAAGATGAGCATAAGCCTCAATTAATGGTTGGAGAAGTTCTTAAAAATAAGCAATTTGAGGAATTAAATATAGAAGAGTATCAAGATAAAACCAGAGCTTTCTTAAAGATACAGGATGGATGTAATAGATTCTGTGCATATTGTTTAATACCATATACAAGAGGAACAACCTGTTCAAAAGATCCTGATAAAGTGCTAACGGAAATAAAGAAGTTAAATGAACATGGGTTTAAGGAAATAATATTATCTGGAATTCATACTGCGTCTTATGGTGTTGATTTAGATGGAAATGTAAGCTTAATAACTTTATTGGAAGAAATTGAAAAACTGGATGGTATAGAAAGAGTGAGAATAGGCTCAATTGAACCTAGTTTCTTTACTGATGAAGTCATAGAAAAAATAAAGAACATGAAAAAATTATGTCCGCAATTTCATTTATCTCTTCAAAGTGGATGTGATGCTACTTTAAAGAGGATGAATAGAAGATATACGGCTAAAGAGTATGAGGATGCAGTGAATAGAATTAGAGAAAATTTGAAAGATGCATCAATAACAACTGATGTAATCGTAGGATTTCCAGGTGAAACTGACGAAGAATTTAATGAAACCTATGAATACTTAAAACGAATAAAATTAACTAAAACGCATATATTTAAATTTAGTCCGAGAAAAGGAACTAAGGCAGCAGATATGTCAAATCAGGTTGATGGAAATGTTAAGGAACAGAGAAGCAAAGCTCTAATTGAGCTTAACGAAAAAAATGAAGGCGATTTTAGTAAATTCTTAGTTGGAAGAGAGCTTGATGTCTTAATTGAACAAGAAGTTTCAAATAAGCCTGGGGTATTTGAGGGATATACAAGAAACTATGTCAAAGTTGAGATTTTTATTGGAAATGAAAACATGATAGGTAAATTGGTTCCTTGCAAAATAGTAGAAGCATGTGGAAATTATGTGGTTGGAAAAAAAATATAAATTTGGTATAATGATTGTTAAGAAAAATAAATACAAGAAAACTAAGTTGGAAATTTGTCACTTGTAACTACTTAGAGGGAGGTGAAACCATGGAAGATTGTATATTTTGCAAAATTGCGATGGGAGAAATTCCAAGTAAAAAGTTATATGAAGATGATAAGGTATATGCTTTTTACGATATAAATCCAGAAGCTCCTGTTCATTTTTTAGTGATACCTAAAGAACACATTGAAAGTGTAAATGCTTTGAATGATAATAATATTAATATTGTTTCACACATATTTAATGTTATTAACAAGTTAGTTGTGGAACTTAATATATCAGATACAGGGTATAGGATTGTCAATAATTGCGGTGAAGATGGAGGTCAAACAGTGAAACATATTCATTTTCATGTACTTGGAGGGAGAAGTTTAAAGTGGCCTCCAGGCTAAGAATTAAGGGGATAAGTAATCCGCAAATCAATGGAGATTTTTTCTTAATTTCTTGACATTGTTTATTTAAATATTGTATAATATAGCATGTGTTATTAAGCCCATAGCTGAGTTAATTTAAGCTAGCGGAGGGAGGGATAGTAAATGTCAGAAATTAAAGTTGGAGAAAACGAAACACTTGAAAGTGCGTTAAGAAGATTTAAGAGAAAATGTGCTAGAGCTGGGGTTCTTTCAGAAGTTAGGAAGAGAGAACATTACGAAAAGCCAAGCGTTAAGAAAAAGAAAAAATCAGAAGCTGCTAGAAAGAGAAAGTTTAAATAGTGAGATTTTCTTTTGAAAGAAGGTACAATTATGCTAACAATTAAAGATAAATTACAAGATGATTGGAAAGCTGCTTTAAAGACAAAAGATAAATTCACAGCTAACGTAATTAGTACTGCTAAGTCTGCTATATTATTGGTTGAAAAGACTGATAATAGAAAGCTTGAAGATGATGAAGTTATTAGTATATTAGCTAAAGAAATCAAGCAAAGAAGAGAATCCATGCTTGAATTTGAAAAAGGAAATAGGCAAGATTTAGTAGATCAGTGTAAAGCTGAAATAGAGATTTTGTTAAAATACCTTCCTCAGCAATTAGGTGAAGAAGAGATAAAACAAATAGTAAAAGAATCGGCTGAAGAGTTGGGTGCAAATAGCATTAAAGATATGGGAAAAGTTATGTCAGCTGTTAAGCCTAAAGTAGTAGGAAGAGCTGATGGTAAACTTGTAAGTCAAATTGTTAAAGAATATTTAAATAATAAATAATAAAAGAACTCAAGGTTTTCTTGAGTTCTTTTATTATTTATTGCTGAAAAGATTCTAAAATTAATCATATATAAAAAATACTTAAAGATAATAATTTGTGTATTAATTTCCAGGCGCCATCATAAATTACAATGAAGAAGTTTATGAGGGAGGCAATTATGGAAGAAAAATTTCAAAAGGGAAGAGAGAAGATACTAAATAAATTAGATTTTCCAAGTGATATTTCATTAGATTTACCGAAGATAATAGTTGTAGGGGATAGAGAGATAACAATTGAGAATCATAAGGGCATTATATTTTTTGAAACTAATATGGTTAAAATAAATTCAAGAATTGGAGCTATAGTAATAAGTGGGAGAGATTTTGAAATACTTTTTATAGCAGAGACAAGCATTACAATAAGTGGTGTGTTTAAGGGTATTTCATATGAGGCAAAAAATGATTTATAAAAGTCTGAAATCGGGAATGATAACCATAGAAGTTAATGCGTTAATGCCAGAAAAAATGTTAAATTTGCTTTGGAATAATGAAATCTACACTTGTAATATAATTAAAGTTAACTTGACAACAATCAGATTTACTATATACTTTAAAGATTACAAAGAAGCAGAAATGCTTATAAAGAAACATAAAGGAAAGGTAAAAACAATTAGAACGAGTGGTATAATAGTCTTACTTATGAAAATGAAAAAGAGAATCTCTTTAGTTATTGGGGCAATGTTATTTTTTGTTGTAATATATTTACTATCTAATTATATATGGGCTATAGATATTCAGACAGAGAGAAATCTAAGTCCTTTTGAAATTAGGCAGCAGCTTTCATCAATTGGAATTAGACCGGGACTTAGTAAATCAAGAGTAAATGTGTATCAACTTGAGAAAAAGATGGAAGATTTAAATGATCAGATAATGTGGATCAGGGTAAGAATAGAAGGATCAACTTTAAAATTAGTTATAAAGGAAAAAGTCAATCCGCCCTCTACAGAAAAAACATTATATAATCAGGTTGTTGCCAGTATGGATGGTGAAGTAAAAAGAGTCTATACCAATTCTGGAAATCCAGCGGTATCACCAGGAGACATAGTAAAAGAGGGAGATGAGTTAATATCACCAGTTCAAGGAAGAGAAGGCTTTGAAAAAGAAGTGAAACCAAGTGGAACTGTAATAGCTAATACCTTCTATGAAAAACTCATGGAAATTCAAGTTAGCGGGGAAAAGCTTGAAAGGTCTGGAAGAAAAAACAGTGATATATACTTGAGTTTCTTTGGGAAAAAAATTTACTTGAAAAAAGCTATAAATGCATTTGATTATTATGATAAAATAGAAGAAAAGAATGGATTTTTTAACAAGATAACATATTATGAGAAAATAGGAACAAATGTAAATTTAGATAAAGATGCTGCGGTTGTAGATGCTGCTGATAAGTTACAAGCATCATTAATTAAAACACTTAGTAATGATGCTAAGATTACAGATAAAAAAATTACTGTAGAGGATATAGAAAACGGAAAAATATTAGTTAAAGTTATATTTACTGTGGAGCAGAATATTGCAAAAAACATATCATAAATGACATCTTTAAATGTTATTTTTAATACCTAATAACTTTATTACAGGATGAAAAGGTGAAAAGCATGAATATAGGACAAAATAATAAAATTAATAATAATAAACTTCAAAGAGTTATATTGTTTGTGCTTGTGTTTATTATAGGTTATTTATTGCTTGTTACTGCAATAACACCAAAGCAATATAGCTTGAAGGAAGGGGATATCCCTAGAGTGGATATAAAAGCACCTAGGGATACAGTAGATGAAAAGGCTACAAAAGAGAAAGAAGATCAAGCTCTCGAAAAAGTTGGAAAGCAATATACATTAAAACCAGAAGTAAAAAAACAAGCAGAGGATAATATTAAAGCTTTATTTGATAAGCTGATTTCTTTGAGTAGTACGGCGAATTCTGCAAGCGGTGAAAGTGATAAAATAGCAGAATTAAAGAAATTAACAGCATTTCAATTGACAGATGATCAATGTAAGGTATTGGTGAATATTCAAGCGGATAAGCTATCGGATTTAGAAGAGAAAATAACCAATATAGTTGATAAGGTTTATGAAAAAAATATAAATGAAAATGATGATGCGGCTCTTAGCGAGGCAAAAAACTCAAGTATGACTCAAATAGATGCTTTGAATTTAGATGTTGCAACAATCAATGCGTTAAAACAATTGGTTCCAACACAGATAAATCCTGATGTCTTTTATGATGAAGAAAAGACACAAGAAAAGATTCAAGAAGCTCAAAAAGGTGTTTCAAAGGTAATAATAAAGCAAAATCAGACCATAGTGAAAGAGGGAGAACCCGTAACTCAAGATCAATTAGATATCTTGTCAGATTTAGGAATGTTGGATAACCAGAATAAAACTGTATATATATATGTATATTTGGCAGTTGCAGTGTTTTTAGCTATAATACTATTTCTGCAATACAATTACGTTAAAATGAATTATAATGATATATTCATGAATACTAAAAAGCTTACTTTAATAAGTACCATTAATATAATTTCATTATTATTTGCAAGAATAATAGGAGTTATATCACCATTTCTAATTCCTTTTGCTTGTGCTCCAATGATGATGACTTTGCTGTTTAATTATAAGATAGCAATTGTGTTAAGCACCCTAAATATAATAATTATAAGTGCAGTGAATGGATTTGACGTTCAGGTTATAATATTAGGTATAGTAAGTTCCATATTAGGTGCTGCACTGCTTAGAAGAATGCAGCAAAGAAATGAATTATTATATTCAACTGTATATATTGCAGTTATCAGTGCTATATTATCATTGTCTACAGGAATATTAGTTTCAAGTAACTTTAGTGATGTTTTATTAAAAGGTGGAATCGCAATTGCCGGAGGGCTTTTGTCTGGTGTATTTGCATTAGGAATATTGCCATTTTTAGAGGGAACCTTTAATGAAGTTACATCCTTAAAGCTATTAGAATTATCAAATCCGAATAATCCACTTTTGAAAAAATTATTAATGGAGGCACCAGGAACTTATCATCATAGTATGCTTGTTGCAAATCTCGCAGAAATGGCAGCAGATGTTGTAGGTGCAAATTCTGTAATCACAAGGATTGGATCATATTTTCATGATGTTGGAAAAATAGAGAGACCATATTTCTTTGGTGAGAACCAAATGGGAGGAGACAATCCACATAATAATATACCCCCTAATTTAAGCACAATGATAATAAAATCCCATGTAAGTGATGGACTTGAACTGGCAAAAAGATATAAATTGCCAAAGGTAATTCAGGATATTATAGCTGAACATCATGGAAAAACATTGGTAAAATATTTTTATTATACAATGAAGAACAGTGCTGAAGATCCAAATGAAATAAAGGAATCAGATTACATGTATGAAGGCCCAATACCGAGTTCAAAGGAAGCTGCTATAGTAATGCTTTCAGATAGCGTTGAAGCTGCTGTAAGGTCAATTAAGGAGCCTAACAAGGAAAAAATCAATGAAATGGTTAATTTCATAATAGATGATAAATTGTCATCAGGACAGCTTAATAATTGCAATTTAACATTAAAGGATATAGAAAAAATTAGAGAATGTTTTTGCACTGTATTAAATGGAATATATCATCAAAGGATAGAGTATCCAAAAGAAAAGATTAAAGATTTAAACAGTGAAAAAAATAAAGCAGAGACTAAGGAGTAACATAATAATGATATATGTAGACAACAGACAAGATAAATTGGAAGTAAAAGAGGAATTTATAAAGGGATTAGAGGAAGTAATAGAATTTGCATTAAAAGAAGAAGAAGTTGATATAGAATGCGAAGTTTCTCTAGTATTTGTAGACAATAATGAAATTAAAGAGATTAATAATGATACAAGAAAAATAAATAAGGAGACTGACGTACTTTCTTTTCCTATGCTCGAATATGACGATAAGAAGGTTTTTAAGGACGTATATAAAAATTATAAATTTTCAGCAAGTGATTTAGATGGAGATGAACTTGTCCTTGGAGATATTGTATTATCTTTAGAAAAAGCATTAGAGCAAAGCATAGAGTTTAATCATTCATATGAAAGAGAAGCATCATATTTAGTAGTGCACTCAGTACTGCATTTATTGGGATATGATCATATGGAGGATGAAGAAAAACAAATCATGAGAAAGAGAGAGGAAGAGATTTTAGCTAAACTTAATATAAGTAGATAAAAGTTAATTTGGTATTAGCGGGTATGTTATTTTATTTAAAGAGTTAAATATGAGAAGCAGGGGTAAACTATGAAAATAAAAAAAACATTAGAAAGCTTTAATAATGCAATAAATGGGATTATAGATACAGTAAGAACAGAAAGAAATATGAAAATACATTTGTTTGTAGCTCTGGGTGTATTAATTGCCAGCTTTTTCTTTGATATAACAAGAAATGAGTTTCTAATACTGGCAGTAACAATAACTATGGTAATAGCAGCAGAACTAGTAAATACAGCTATAGAAGCAACTATAGATATGACTACAAACTATTATCATCCATTAGCAAAAATAGCTAAAAATGCAGCAGCTGGCGCAGTGTTAATAACGGCTATAAATGCATTATTAGTTGGGTATATTATATTTTGGGATAAGTTAGCTAAGTTTTCATTTACTACAATCAATAAATTCAAAAATTCTGAACCATATACAATATTTATAGTACTAGTAATAGTATGTATAGCAACATTAATTGCAAAAGCTATTTTTGGAGAAGGAACTCCTTTAAAAGGAGGAATGCCTAGTGGTCACAGTGCATTAGGATTTTCTATTGCAACTGCAATATCTTTGATTACAGAAGAGCCAATATGCATATTACTTAGCTTTTTACTAGCATTCATAACAGCGCAGAGTAGAGTCGATTCAGAGGTTCATAGCATTTTTGAAGTAATAGTTGGAGCAATTTTTGGAATAGTGCTGACCCTATTTATTTTTACTTTATTTAGACTATAATTAAGGTTTCTTATAATAAAGATGTTATTTTTAGGATAAGATATATGATAAAAAATATATGGTGAGCAGCATTAATAATGATGAAGAATATAAAATTAATAAATTATAATATACATGATAATTAGAGCAAGATAAATAAATTATCATAGTAATGAGAATACCACATTGTCAATTAACTTATAAATAGAGTATACTATTTGTAAAATCGTATAACATTAGCTATGCCTTTTAGCACAATCATGTGCCTTAAGGTAAAGCTTATTTTGAGGAGGAAAAAATGTTTAAATCAGGATTTGTTACAATAGTTGGAAGACCTAACGTAGGAAAGTCAACTTTGTTAAATTATATAATGGGAGAAAAGCTATCAATAGTATCTAATAAACCGCAAACTACAAGAAATAATATTCAAACAATATTAACTGGTGATGATTATCAGATGGTTTTTGTAGATACTCCAGGTATACATAAACCTAAGCATAAATTAGGAGAGTACATGGTAAATTCTGCAAAAGAATCTACTAAGGATGTTGACCTAGTACTATTTTTGACTAATCCAGATGAGGAAATAGGACGAGGAGATAAATTTATATTAGAAACCTTAAAGGACAAAAAATGTCCAATATTTTTGGTCTTAAATAAAATTGATGAAAATACACAGGATAGAGTGGCTAAAAGCTTAGAGATGTATGCAAAAGAATTTAATTTTGCAGAGATAATACCTATTTCCGCAGTTAAGGGAAAAAATGTCGATAAGTTAGTAGATCTTATGAAGAATGTAATGCCTGAAGGACCTAAATATTATCCAGATGATATGATAACAGATGTTCAAGAAAAATTTGTTGTATCAGAAATAATTAGGGAGAAAGCCTTGAGAACACTAAGAGATGAGGTACCACATGGTATAGCTGTAGACATAATTCAGATGAAACAAAATGAAAAAGGTACATATCATATAGAAGTAGATTTAATTTGTGAAAAAGACTCTCATAAGGGAATAATAATAGGTAAGAATGGGCAAACCCTCAAAAGAATTGGGGAAACCTCAAGATACGAATTAGAAAGATTTTTAAGATGTAAGGTTAATTTAAAAATATGGGTTAAAGTCAGAAAAGAGTGGAGAGATAACCAACTACTATTAAAGGAGCTAGGTTATAAGGCAAAAAAATAATAGCAGGCAAAATTAGTGGTAAATGATAAGTGACAAATTATATTATTTAACTTGTCACTCATAGCTTATCACTAAATAAGGGGGTGGTAGTCTGGCGATTTTTAAAACTAAAGCTGTAATTATTAAAACTCAGGATTTTAAGGAGAATGATAAGTTAGTTTGGTTTTATACAGAGGAACTCGGAAAGATTACAGCAGTGGTTAGAGGAGCCAAAAAGAGCAGGAGTAAGTTTTTATCATTAACACTGCCATTATGCTATGGAGAATATGTTGTGTATAAAGGGAAGAACTTATATACTCTTCAAGAAGGAAAGATAATTAATTCATTTCAAGGACTTTTAAATAATTTATATAAACTTACCTATTCATCATATTTATGTGAGCTCATAGATATTGCCTGCACAGATAATGAAGAAAATATTGAAATTTTTAGAAATTTGGTTACGACATTATATTTATTAAATACAGATGCACTAGATTATGAACTGCTTATAAGAGCTTTTGAATTAAAGTTATTAAGAGCTACAGGATATTCTTTGACATTAGATCATTGTAGTATCTGTAGAAAGAAAATATCAACTTCAAACTATATAAGTTTATCTTATTATGGAGGGGTATGCGATGAATGTCCTAAAGAACACGGGGTATTTATATCAAAAGGTACATACAATGCACTAAGGTTTTTAATGAATATGAATGTTGATAAATTGTATAGATTAAATTTAAATGATGAAATAAAAGCTGAAATAGAAAAAGTTATTACTTTTTTAATATCCAACAATTATGCAAAAAGACCTAAAAGTTTAGATATGTTAAAGTTTATTAAGGAGTGATGAATTATGGAAAATGTAACATTAGAAAAAGTTGATATGATACGAGAAAGAACAGGTATTAGTTATGAAAAGGCAAAAAATGCATTAGAAATATGCGAAGGAGATGTATTAGAAGCTTTAATATACATTGAGAAGAATGAGAAAATATCAGAGAATAATAAATCTGCTGATGATGAAAAAAATAAAACTTCGATTTCTATAGAAGAGTTAAAAGCATGGTTTAAACAGATTATAGAAAAAGGTAATGTGACAAGGATAAAAATTAAAAAGGATGAAACTGAACTAATTGATATTCCAGTTAATGCAGGAATCGCAGCAGGAGTTGTGG
Organism: Clostridium sp. BL-8; assembly: GCF_002006495.1. Lineage (NCBI taxonomy): Bacteria > Bacillati > Bacillota > Clostridia > Eubacteriales > Clostridiaceae > Clostridium > Clostridium sp. BL-8. The sequence goes on along the minus strand of NZ_LZZL01000001.1, from coordinate 32,486 downwards.
CAGTTGTAATACCACCAGTCCTTGCAGCAGGTGTTATTGCAGCAATAGCGACAAAAATTACAATAGAAATAACTAAAGAAGATGGTTCAATAGAAGTAGTAAATAAATATGTTTCAGAAGTTGCTAATAATGTTAAAGATAAAGCAACAGATTTTGCAGATAAGATTAGAACTAAAGTTAATGAAGTGAAAAATGATGCTAATTGGCACAATAATGATTCGAAGCAAAAAGGAACTACAGGTTCTGATACAGTATATAGTTATACTGTTAATTTTGAAGACGAGAAAGAAAAATCAGAAAATTAACTGATATTATAAGTAAAATGAAGAAAAACAGATTTAAAAGTGATATAAAATAATTAAACAAGAAATATTTGGTGAATTTATTTGATTTTTCTGAAAATTAAGTCTAGTCAAACAATAATTACATGATATAATTAGAGTGTAATAAAAATTATTGAATGTGTGCCAAATATTTCTTGTAAATGTAGAAAGAGGGATAAGATTGGAATTATCACCTAGGCAAGAAGAAATAGTATGTTTAGTAAAAGAAGGTGCACCAATAACAAGTGAAGCACTTGCTGAAAAAATTGGCGTGACTAGGGCTGCACTTAGAGCTGATCTAGCAGTACTTACAATGATAGGAGTTTTAGATGCTAGACCAAAGGTTGGATATGTATATACTGGAAAGCCTTCTAGTGGATTAGTTTATCAACACATAAGCAAAATAAAAGTATCCGAAATAATGTCAAAACCTGTGACTGTAAGTGAAGATACAATGGTATATGATGCAATCGTATACCTGTTTCTTAACGATGTAGGGACATTATTTGTAGAAAATAACGGGGTACTTACAGGGGCAGTTTCAAGAAAGGACTTCCTTAAAATTTCAATAGGGGGAACTGATATACATAAGGTACCAATTGGTGTAATTATGACAAGAATGCCAAATATAATTTGTGCAAATGAAAATGACAATGCCTATGATTTAGCTAAGAAGATTATTGAACATGAAATTGATAGTATTCCAGTTGTTGATGTTTTGAAAAAAGCAGATGGAAAAGATGGGATTAAAATAATAGGCAAGGTTTCTAAGACCAACATAACAAAATTATTTGTTAAACTTGGAGAAAATCAAAACTAATTAATAGGGTGACTACGAAGTCGTTAGGCATATGAAAGAAAATAATAGGTCCATGATGCGATGTATATTTCTAGTTAGATAGGAAGGATGTTTACCTCATAATGGGCTTTAGATCGAGGGTTAACATGCTTACGAAATAAACTAAAAGTATAGTGGCATGCTGACTTATTATTTTTTTATATGGTTTAGTCAGGCATCGATAGTAAATATATTGAGAATAACAAGAAGAGAGGGAGTATTGAAATGACAAATAAGTATGTATACCTTTTTAGTGAAGGAAATGCTTCAATGAGAAATCTGCTTGGAGGAAAAGGTGCTAATTTGGCAGAAATGACGAACTTAGGTATTCCAGTTCCTCACGGATTTACTGTTACTACAGAAGCATGTAATAAGTATTATGAAGATGGTAAGAAAATTTCTGATGAAATTATCGACCAAATTTATAATGCTTTAGCAAAGCTTGAAGAAGTAACAGGAAAGAAATTTGGAGATAACTCAAATCCTTTACTAGTTTCAGTAAGATCTGGAGCAAGAGTTTCAATGCCAGGTATGATGGATACTATTCTAAACTTAGGATTAAATGATGTAGCTGTAGAGGCTATGGCAGAATTAACTAAGAATCCTAGATTCGCTTATGATTCTTATAGAAGATTTATTCAAATGTTCTCAGATGTTGTTATGGGAATAGAGAAGAGATTATTTGAAAATAAAATTGATGAAATTAAAGAAAAAAAGGGTGTTGAGTTTGATACAGAATTGACAGCTGAAGATTTAAAGGAATTGGTTAGTCAATTTAAGGAAATTTATAAGAAGGAAAAGGGAGAAGAATTTCCAAGTGATCCAAAAATTCAATTGGTTGAATCTGTTACAGCTGTATTTAGGTCATGGGATAATCCAAGAGCAATAGTATACAGAAGACTAAATGATATACCAGGTGAGTGGGGTACAGCAGTTAATGTACAACAAATGGTATTTGGTAATAAAGGAGAAACATCAGGAACAGGAGTTGCATTTTCAAGAAATCCAGCTAATGGTGAAAAAGCTATTTATGGTGAATATTTGATGAATGCACAAGGTGAAGATGTTGTTGCTGGTATTAGAACACCACTTGTAATTGGAAAGTTAAAAGAACAAAATCCAGAAATATATGCTCAATTTGAAGGAATCGTTAATACTCTTGAAAATCATTATAAAGATATGCAAGACATGGAATTCACAATAGAAGAAGGTAAGTTATACTTCTTACAAACTAGAAATGGTAAGAGAACTGCTCAGTCTGCTTTAAAAATTGCAGTTGATTTAGTTGAGGAGGGAATGCTTACTAAAGAAGAGGCAATATTAAAAGTTGAACCAAAACAATTAGATACATTATTACATCCAGCATTCTATACTGAAGATTTAAAGAAAGCTACTCCAATTGCAAAAGGATTACCAGCATCTCCAGGAGCTGCATGCGGTAAGATTGCATTTACTGCTGATGAGGCTAAAGATAGAGCAGCACTTGGTGAAGATGTAGTGCTTGTAAGACTTGAAACTTCTCCAGAAGATATCGAAGGTATGATAGCTGCACAAGGTATTCTTACAGTAAGAGGAGGGATGACTTCTCATGCAGCAGTTGTTGCAAGAGGAATGGGAACTTGCTGTGTAGCAGGATGCGGAGCTATTAAAGTCGATGAGGAAAAGAGAATAATAGAAGTCGACGGAAAAGTTTATACACCTGATGATTATATTTCAATTGATGGTACTAGTGGTAATGTATATGGAGAAAAGATAAAGACAGTTACACCAGAAATCTCAGGTCATTTTGCAACATTCATGGAATGGGCTGATGAAATAAGAAAATTAAAAGTTAGAGCTAATGCAGATAGTCCAAGAGATGCAAAGCAAGCAGTTGAATTTGGAGCACAAGGAATAGGGCTTTGTAGAACAGAGCATATGTTCTTTGCAGAAGATAGAATAATGGCAGTAAGACAAATGATTACATCTAAAGATGTAGAACAAAGAAAAGTAGCTTTAGATAAGATATTACCAATGCAAAAATCAGATTTTGTAGGAATTTATGAAGAAATGGGTGAAAGACCAGTTACTATAAGATTATTGGATCCACCTTTACATGAATTCTTACCAACTGCAGATCAAGATATTAAGGATTTAGCAAAGGAAATCGGTATAACTTACGAGGAATTAAAAGCTACAGTTTCTGAATTACATGAGTTTAATCCAATGATGGGTCATAGAGGCTGCCGTCTTGCAGTATCTTATCCAGAAATTGCTGAAATGCAGGCAAGAGCAATTATAGAAGCAGCTATAGAGGTTAAAAAGGATAAGGGATATAACATTACTCCAGAAATAATGATTCCATTAGTTGGAGAAATTAAAGAATTGAAATATGTTAAAGATGTTATAGTAAAGACTGTAGAAGAAGTTATGAAAGAAAAAGGAGTGACTTTAGAATACAAGGTTGGTACTATGATTGAAATACCAAGAGCAGCTTTAACAGCTGATGAAATAGCTAAAGAAGCAGAATTCTTCTCTTTTGGTACAAATGATTTAACTCAAATGACTTTTGGATTCTCAAGAGATGATGCAGCTAAATTCTTATCTGCTTATTATGATAAGAAGATATATGAACAAGATCCATTTGCTAAACTAGATCAAACAGGAGTTGGTTCTTTAATTAAGATAGCAGTAGAAAAAGGAAAGGCCACTCGCCCAGACATTCACTTAGGAATTTGCGGAGAGCACGGTGGAGATCCATCATCAATTGAATTCTGCCATAATACAGGTCTTGACTATGTATCATGCTCACCATTTAGAGTACCACTTGCAAGACTTGCAGCAGCACAAGCACAAGTTAAAAAGCCAAGATAAATCTAATAAATAAAATAGCAGAAGATAATTCATAAAGCGTTATGACATTAAGGCTTAGAATGAATAAGTGAAAAATAAAGTATGGGTATTGGCCTTAAGAAATTTTAAGGTCGATACCTATTTTTATTCTACAGAAAATTATAGATAAATTGTAGTAATATTTTATTTTTTAAGGGATATTTTATGTATGCCATACTTTATCTGTTCTAGATACTATAAGTTTTAGATATCTTCTCCTGTATCTCTTCACGAAATACTACTTTGCCTTTTTCTGTGAGTATAGGATAGATTATGCTCCAAAAGCAGGTCATAATATCTACTTGACCTAACAAATCATTGGAAGGCATCCAATATATTTTAATCAAATTTAGTACTTCAATTATACCATTGATTTGTTCTGGAATTTCCTCTTTTATAATAAATCCGCTTTTTTGCAAAATAGTGAAGGAACTTTGAAGTACCTCATGTCGTTTTTTTATATTAGATACCTGAATTTGATAAACTTGTGGACTTATTTTTGCGAGTTGATCAAAGTGACGATAATAGTAGGAGTTGTTTTTTTGATGCTGTATTCCATGGATAAAAAATTCATTTAATTCTATTAATGTCGTTGGAATTTTGGGAATACTAAAATTCTTGTTTTGTTCAAGAATAACTGCCTCAATCAAGTCCTCTTTTTTTTTAAAATAATAGGTAAGATTTCCAACACTGATATTAATGGCATCTGCGATATTTCGCATAGAAACATTATTATACCCCTGCTCATTAAATAATTGTCTGCTCATTTCTAGGATTTCGCTTTTTCTGTCTTCATTCATAGATATACCTCCTCAATTTGAATTACTGTTCTTATATTGACATGTTAGTACAGTTGTGCTAATATGTCAATATATTAGTACGGCTGTACTAGTACATAATCTAGAATTTTTAATGAAAACTAAAAACAAAAGGAGGTTTTTTACTATGAATTACAAAAAAAGCGGGATTGAAATATCAAGACTTGGACTTGGATGTATGCGTATGACAAATACTACTGGATATGCTAATAAATCTGAAAGCATAGCTACAATCCATGCTGCCCTAGATGCTGGAATACAACTTATTAACACTGCAGATTTCTATAGTAGCGGTTATAACGAAATGCTAATTGGAGAAGCATTGAACGGCTATAAGCGAGACAAAGCGTTTATATCTGTAAAGTTTGGTGGGTTAAGTGATCCTAAAGGAAATTATTATGGTTTGGATGTAAGACCACTAACAATAAAGAACTATATCACTTATTCTCTTAAACGGTTAAAAGTGGATTACATAGATCTTTATCAACCTGGAAGAATTGATCTAGGAATACCTGTTGAGGAGACTATAGGAGCTATTTCAGATTTGGTTAAAGCTGGATATGTAAGGCATATTGGACTTTCAGAAGTTGATGCTGATACTTTAAGAAAGGCGAATTCAGTTCATCCAATAAGCTTTATAGAATCGGAATATTCTCTTTTCAATCGTAGAATAGAAACGGAAATTTTGCCTACAGCAAGAGAACTGGGAATTGGTGTTGTAGCTTTTGGGTCATTAGCTTATGGCTTGCTTGGAGGCAATTGGTCAAAAGAACGTATAGTAGAGGGTGCTAATGCCAGAATTCCACTGTTTGCTAAAGAGAATATAGAGAAAAATCTTTCTCTTGTTGAAGCATTACGTGAAATAGCCGAAGAAAAGCAAATTACTTTGTCACAGATTGCTGTTGCTTGGGTTTTAGCAAAAGGCGAGGACATTATACCGCTAATTGGTGCTAAAAAGGTGTCACAAATCCAAGATGCAATAAAAGCTGAGGATATTACTCTGAGTGAAAATGAAGTAAAACGAATTGAAGCGGTTATACCGGAAAGTGCCATAGCTGGAGCTGCTAAATCTAATGGATTGTTATTCAAAAATGGAATAATGGTCCGTTAAGAATATTGTCATAGGTGAGGGGATAAATCAAACTATCACAAAAGGCTAAAATTTGATTAATTTTGTACCTTATACGGATCAGAAAGTACTGCTTGATCTTATGAAACGCAATGTTGTTTATAAAAATATGTATTAGGCTTATTATCTTAAAGCAAGTAAGTTGAAGTGTATTCAGATTAACTAAGGATTATATTATAGAAAGTAAGGTATTGTAACTTAATTTCATTTTTGATTTTAAGTGCAATACCTTATTGTACTTTTAATGCAATTTGTACGCAGATTGTTATAATATATAAACTCAAAACTTTTTAATTTTTATAAAAAATCATGTGTTTTAGTTCGGTTTAAATTATATTATTATATTATCAGACAAACAATAAAAATCTGTAAAGAGAGGAACGTTATGGAAGTAACGAAACGTCAAGTGAACATTCTAAAATGTTTAAATGAATATCCTAATATAACATTAAAAGTGATTTCCAATAGGCTAAACATTTCAATGCAGACAGTTAAAACTGAATTGAAGAATTTGGAGGAATTATTAGCTTCTTTTGACATTTTTATAGAAGTTTCTCAGGGAAATAAATTAGATATTAATGGAATTGAAAATATGACAAAGATGATAAAGTCTACAGAAACTTTTTTTGAATTTTTTCTTGAAAATCAGATATTGCTTGTTTTAGTGTTGAACAAAGATTTTATAACTTTGCAGGAAATAGCAGATAACTTGTATGTTAGTAAATCATTAATAGAGAAACAAATGGTTACATTATTAAAAAAATATAACGCTGAATTACAATCAGCAAGGCATTATGGAGTTAAGTATGTATCATCTCTAATGGAGAGAGGACAGCTATTTGTAAAATTGATTGAAACATATATATGCGGATTAGATTTTAAAGTAGAGTTAGCTCAATTTCATGAAAATCATTTTTCAATTATGAATTATTTTGATAATGAACAAATTGAAAAAAGCATTGAAGTAATTAAATTTGTTCAGCATAGGAGTAAATTTAGCTTTACTGATGAATCGATTAAACAACTATTTTTATATATTTTATTTTTTATTTACTATAATGAGCCGGAAAATGAGGTATCCAGTCTTGATACTTTTGTGACACTTATAAAAGATCAGATAAACATAGGTTTATATATAGAGTTTGTAGAGCTTTTAAATGAATCATTAGGAATTGGATTTACTGAAAAAAAGAGATATTATGTTTGCTATCTTTTATTAAGCTTGCGAAAACAGAGGGTTCAAGATAATAAAGATATTATTTTAGAAATGAGCAGCTTAATACATCAAATCTTAACTAAAATTAAAGAATGCTTGGAAATAGATTTTTTTGAAGACAAGGTGTTATTTGAAGGATTATCTCTGCATATCTATGCAACAGTATTAAGAAAGAGTATGGTAAAGCCATTTGACGAATTTTATAGCTTGAATGATATTAAAAATCAGTATGCATTAGGATTTGAAATGTCAACTATAACTGCTGATGTAATAAAAGATAAATTTAAATATTTGGTCTCAGAAAATGAAATGATTTATTTAACACTTCATTTTCAAGCAGCAGTTGAACGAATGAATACAAAAGTTCGGAAAGTTAAAACAATAATAGTTTGTCATTATGGTGTAGCAGCGGCTAGTTTGATTAGTATAAAAATAGAGAGAATGATTCCAGAAATAGAAGTGATTGGAGGGTATTCTGTTCAAGAATTTCTAAAACTGAAGGAAGTATTCTGCGATTTAATATTAACAACAGAAATACTACCAAACAGCAATATTCCTATCATATATGTAACTCCAGATTTAAAAGAAACCCAGTTGAAAAATATTAGTGATTTTTCGGAAAAGAAAAAAATAAATAACATACTTTCGGAAAAAATTTTAGAAGCGGATATATTAAATATTAAAAGTGCTAAATCTGTTGAAGAAGTTATATATAAAATGATAAATCCATTAGTAGTTTCTAATTATGTTACGATTGAATATTACATGAGTATTATTGAAAGAGAAAAAATATCTTCTACAAATATAAGAAACATAGCTATTCCACACGGCAATCCTGATTTTGTAAAACAAACAAAATTAGTTATTTCAAGGTTGAACAAACCCATAAAGTGGAATGATTCTTATGTAAAATATATATTTTTATTTGCTTTTTCAAAGGAAGTATTAAGTAAAAATCAAAATGCATTTTCTACATTCTATAGAAAACTTGCGACTCCAGAGTTAGAAGAATATTTATTTAATTTAGAAGAACCATTAGGAGATAAATTTAAAAAAACTTTAGTAAATTTAGTTAAAAAGTGAAGGAGAAATAGAAATGATTAACACAATCTTAGAACCAGAAAACATATTTATAGAAGTAGAAATAGACCAAGCTGAAAAAGAGTATGCAGTTAGGGAAATTAGCAGATTATGCTCAGAAAAGACAGGGATAAAGAGTGAAGTTTTATATAAAAATTTTATGGATAGGGAGGCATTAGATTCTACTGGATTTGGAAATGGTGTAGCTATTCCTCATGCTAAAGTTAAAAATTTGAAGAAACCAATGATTGGAATTATTAAATTTTCAAAACCAATTGAATGGGATGCTATTGATGGCAATCCTGTAAACGTTGTAATACCCTTGATTATGCCAGCAGAAGATGAAAATAACTTACATCTAAAAATAATATCATCTTTTGCAAGAAAATTAGCTCATAAAGAATTCATCGAAAAGTTAAATACTGAGATGGATACTATGAAATTATACAAATATATTATTAAAGAAGTGGGGGAATAAATATGAAAATTATTGGTGTAACTAAATGTCCTACTGGTATAGCACATACTTATATGGCTGCAGAAAAATTAGAGCAAGCGGCTAAAGCATTGGGACATGAAGTGAAAATCGAAACTCAAGGGTCACAAGGAACTGAAAATCTACTAAAGCCAAAGGATATTGAAACAGCGGATTATGTTATTATTGCGGCAGATGTTGCTATAGATGATAAAGAAAGATTTAATGGCAAAAAAGTATTGGAAATGGGAATAAAAGGTGCTATTAAAAATCCAGAAGAAGTTATAAAAAATATTGCTAATACTTCAAAGGTTCAAAAGGCAGGCGTTTCTCAAATAGATTATTCAACTGGAGGAGATGTAACTAATGCATTAAAACAATTAACTAATGGTGCATCACACATGATTCCATTTGTTGTAGTTGGTGGCTTATTTATAGCATTATCACTTGCAGCAGGGGGAAATCCAACAGCAGATGGAATGAAAATCACTTCACCATTCTGGCAAAAAATTAGTGATATAGGAGCAGCTGGATTTGGCCTAATGTATCCTATTTTAGCTGGATTTATTGCATTTTCTATTGCAGGTCGTGCAGCATTAGCACCCGCAATGATATCAGCTCAAGTAGCTGTTAGTCCAAGCATATTAGGAACAACAGCAGGTACAGGATTTTTAGGTTGCATAGTTGTTGGGTATGCAGCAGGACACTTAGTAAAATGGTTTAATACATGGCCTGTTCCGAAAGCTATAAAACCTATAATGCCAATATTTGTAATACCGTTACTTGGAGTTGGAATAATATCTGCAGCATTTATTCTATTACTAGGAGCTCCTATTTCTTGGTTAATGACAGGATTAAATTCATTACTTGCGGCTTTATCAGCTAATTCATCAACAGCAATTATTTTAGGACTAGTACTTGGTGCAATGGTAGCTGTGGATATGGGAGGTCCTGTAAATAAAGTAGCGTTTCTTTTTGGCGTAGCTTCAATAGCATCAGGAAATCCACAAATTATGGGATCAGTTGCATGTGCAATCCCTGTTCCTCCATTAGCAATGGGGCTTGCAACATTAATAAATAAGAAGAAGTTTACGGAGGAGGAACATGGCTCTGGTATTTCAGCTTTATTAATGGGATTAATCGGAATTACAGAGGGGGCTATTCCTTTTGCATCAGCAGATCCTAAACGTGTACTTCCAAGCATTATTGTAGGAAGTGGTGTTGCAGGAGCTTTAGGTATGTTAATGGGAATTACAGATAGTGTTCCTCATGGTGGACCAATTGTTGGGGTATTAGGAGCAACAAACAATTTATTATTATTCTTAGTATGTATACTTGCAGGTACTTTAGTTGGAGCCTTTATGGTAGTTGGATTGAAAAAAGAAATAAAAGGTTAAATTATTATTAAAGATATTATTACTATAATAGCAAAAGGAGTAGTTGTTTTTTCATTGCAGCAGCACAAGCTCAAGTTAAAAATTCGAGATAAATTTAGAAATAAAAATATAGAAATATAATAAAAGTTAGTTCTTCTTATATAATTAATTATTGTGAAAGGCAAAAAATAAAATAGTGCATTAAAATCATTGCTAATTTTAAATGCACTATTCTATTTTGTTAGTAATTATGATTAGTACTAGTAGTACAAAACATTAATTAACTTATACATCTTTCTTCAAGTTGATTCTTTAGCGTTTCTTCATTATTTTCATATTTTCCATAGAAAAGCATAGGGATAGTTGCCAAAATGAATAAAATTGCAGGAAGCCATATGAAGCTTATTTGAATCCCGAATAATGCTGAAGCTGATTGAGCCTTATTTGCCACATATCCAAAGGAAGACATAATTTGTGCTGGAATAAATCCACAAATACCGCTACCAGCTTTAATACAAAAAGCACTGCCAATTGAAGTCAAAAAACCACTAGCTCTTATACCTGTTTTCCATTCTCCGTAATCTACAGCATCTGATAGCATAGCAAAAGGCATAGAACATGCTACTCCTGAACCAATAGAACCTAGTACATATAAGGTAATAACTGCAGTTACATTATTTGATGCAAATTGTATTGAGATATTTGAGATAGCAGCAACAAGAAGCGAACCAATCATAACAGTTCTTTTATTTGATAGCTTAACCATAAATGGAATAAGCATCATACCAAATACTGTAAGTGTAGATAATGAGCCAACTATAGAAACTAAATATTTCATATGCAAATTATATTCAAAATAATATATTAAGCCTGAAGATCTAACATTGCTTCCGATCCAATATATTAAATTAGCAGAAACTATTAAAATCCAAGGCCAATTTCCTTTTACAGCTTTTACACTGTTTTTAATTGGAATTGATTTCATTTCAGTAGTATGATTCTCTCTCAAATTCATAAAAGCTGTTATAAGCATTATAATAGCGACAATTCCAAAAATGGCTAAAGTTAAAGAAAAGCCTTTTTTATCGTTTCCAGCGCCTAAAATTGCAACTAATGGCAAAGTAAGATTAGTAAAAAGAACTCCTATATTTCCACCAACCATTCTATATGAATTTAAAACAACTCTTTCTGTAGAATTCTGTGACAAGTTAGGTAATATCGACGTTATTGGAGTAGCAATTCCTGTATAACAAATACCTGCAAAAATATAAGTTACTGCGGCATAGAAGACTTTCCAGGTGCCAGATATATTAGGAGTTGTAAAAGTGAGCCATGTAAAAAATGCAAAAGGAATACATAACCATAAAAAATATGGTCTGCTTTGTCCCCACTTTGTATGAGTATGATCCACTAAAAACCCCCATATTGGAGCATCAATGGCATCTACAAGTCTAGTTGCTAATAATAAAGTTCCCGCAACAGTAACGGATAATCCAAAAACGTCTGTAAAAAAATATAGTAAATAAGTACTTATTACGACATAAAGTAAGTTACCCGCGCAGTCAGTCATTCCATAACTGATTCTTTGATAAAAAGGAACTGGTTTAAATTCAATATTTTTATTATTCATTGCATATTTTCTCCTTTGCAAAATATTTTTATATTCATTTGTGAAATTCAGTAAATTTTAACTTACCTGAATTCTCAGACTTTCATATCTTCATTTGATAAAGTATAATGTAATTACACCACATAATACAAAATACCATAATTGAAGGATTTATCATTTTGAACAAGTGCTTTAATTAAATGGATTTTGTAATTTGCACAAAGCAGAATTATTTTAAATATGCTTTGGCATTAAAACATAGCTAAATATCCATAATATGATTTAGATAGTATCTTAGATTATGTTATGGGTATTTTACTATCTATCATCCTTATCTATCCATACTCTCATTTCACCAGCAGACCGATTTGCCCAACTGTAATAAGGAATGAATGTAAGGATAGAATTCTCATAGATAGAAGCTTCCACGTTTCTCTTATATAACTGATTTTCCCAATCGTTATTTATTGTCATTTTTTTGCCATGAACTTTGATTTTCCCAACGCCACCAAGCATTTCTGAATCAAATTCAAATTTATATTCAGCATCCTTAGGCAGTGTAATTAGGTGTAAGTTTTTACCGTTATCAACTTCTTCTAAGCAGTATACAAAAGGTCCTTTTTGTATAGCAACTTTTCCTACGTTATATTTAATATATGGGTTTGCTCTTACTTCCTGGATTTCCATTTCAAAATGAATTTCTATTATATCAGACTTACTCCAAGTTCTTGAAATATAAGCGTAACCACTACAAATACTATATTTAGAAACTTCACCATTAACCGTGATGGAATAGGAATTGCACCATTCTGGTATTCTAAAAGCTAAACTGAAGTTAACGTTTTCTTCAGCGGCTAGAGATATTTTAATATTTTCAGACCATGGATAGTTTGTCTCTTGTTTGACAGATATTTTATTGTTATTTACTAAAATATTTGATTCATTAGAGATATATAAGTGAATGTATAAAGTACTATTGGACACAGTATATATATACTTACCTAAAGAAGTTAAAGTTCTTGCAACATTTGGAGGACAACATGCACATCCAAACCAGGCTGGTCTTGTTGGTTTTACATGACTTTTTGTAGGATCTTTCTCGCTGGCTTCAGGATTAACTTCTAAGGGATTTACATAAAAGAAGTGTTTACCATCCAGTGCCATTCCACTAATGACAGAATTATATAAGCATTTTTCCATAACATCTCCATATATACTTAGAGGTTCGTTTTTAAGCATATTATAAGCAAAAAATATTAGTCCAACTGAAGCACAGGTTTCGCTGTACATTGTATCGTTAGGTAAGTCATAGTCAAATGTGAAAGATTCACCTATAACAGTAGAGCCAATACCTCCTGTTATATACATTCTTTTTTCTGTTATGCTTTTCCACAATGTTTTACAAGCATCTAACATTTCTGTATCATCTGTCAAATAAGCAACATTTGCTAGAGCTGTACACATGTATACTAGTCTTACTGCATGTCCTTCAGCATCTTTTTGTTCTAAAATTGGTTTGTGGACCTGAAAATATTTATATGAGAATCTTTCCATTCCTGGCAATATATAATTTTTATTAGGATCTTCATTTATTTGATTTTTAAGAAAATCTTTATTTTTCCCTCTCTCGGTTAAAAAATATTTGCTAAGTTCTAAATATTTTATATTTTGAGTTACAGAATATAACTTAGCTAAACCGATTTCTATCTCTTCATGACCATCATATCCATGAATTTTAGATTCCTCTGGTCCGAAACAACTGTCAATATTGTCAGCTAAGCGGCAAGCTATTTCCAATGCTTTTCTTTTATTAGTAGCTTCATAGTAAGCTATAGCTGCTTCAAGAAAATGACCTGCACAGTATAATTCATGACTTTCTAGTAGTCTTTTGAATTTTCTTTCACGAGCATCAATAGAAAAATAAGTATCGAGATACCCGTCTTTTTCTTGTGCTAGAGCTATTAAATCGATAACATTATCAGCAATAGCCTCCAATTCAGAATCTGGATGGTTAACTAAAGAATATGATACAGCTTCTAACCATTTATAAACGTCACTATCTTGAAAAACATATCCATAATGGTGACCTTCTTTCAAACCAGCAGCGATTTTAAAGTTTTCAATTGCATGGCTTTTTTCAGATGGAATATTTTCGTCATCTCTTTCTCTTTCAATTACTATATCAGCTTCATCATTCAAAACTTTCCATTGGTAGGGGAGCATTTCATTTTTAACTAAATCAATATAATTAGTCCAAAATTCATCAGTGATGTTAATGCTTTTTAAATTTATTTCATTACTTTTTGTACGTTCCAAAATTATCTCTCCTTATAACATGTTTTTTAGGTGGACAAATACGACATTTAGTGTTGAAAATATCTAGTAGATCATTATGTAATTCACCTCCATTAAATATTATTTTTTTCTTTGTTTGACATTAAATTTTAAGCAAATTATAATGTAGGTAGGAATTAATAGGGTATTTTTGATTTTATTATAAATCGTTTACTTTTATCGAACAACTGACAAAATCATGTTTTTGGTGGTGAAATCAGATATGTTATATTTTAAAACAAATGTAAGTAAACCTCTTTCTTATTTTAAGTCAGGAGAGTTTGTTTGTGGGAGGAATTGGTACCATAAATCTTTTACTTTTATAAGAGATTATGAAATCATTGTTGGAATTAAAGGAACAATATATATTCAGCAAGGAAATGAACAATATGAAATAAATCCAGGAGATGTTTTATTTTTAGTTCCTAAAGTATTACATTTTGGATATGCACCTTCACAAGAAGGCAGTAGTTTTTATTGGATTCATTTTTTTTGTAATGCCGAAGAGAAAATGATAAATAAGTCTGAAATTTATAAAGAAATTATTTCAATGTTAAATTCAAATGAGTCAGAGAATATTCTATTACCAACTTTCTTTTCATTAACTGATCTAGATAAAGCATTAATTTATTTGAAACAGATACTACACACGGCTAATTCATCATATTATACTCATTTATCAACTGATTATCTGGTATCAGAATTAACAGTTGAGTTAACTCAACAATTCATAAATTCAGTTAACACATCTAGTGCAGAGAAAAATGTATTAAATCAAAAATTCTTTCAAATGCTAGAGTGGATACGGGTAAACGTGGGGAAAGACATATCAGTGCAAATGTTAGCAGATAGATTTAATTTTACTGCTGATCATGTAAACCGTTTGTTTAAAAAAAATACGGGTATAAGTACATTAAAATATATAAATAATGTTAAAATAAACAAAGCAAAAGAATTATTAATAAGCTCCGATAAAAGCATTAAAGAAATCTCTCATATACTAAGCTTTAAAGATGAAAAATATTTTATGAAACTTTTTAAGAAATACGAAGGCGTAACTCCGTCGAAATATAGAGATGCATACCCTAAAACGTATATTAATACTGACTCTCACGATCCAGATATCCCTTTGCCAGATTATTTGCAATCTAAAAACTTATAAAAGGTTTATAGCAATATACATTTAATATTTACAAGTTTTAAATTAATTAAGTATATTTCATAATTTGAATATCTGAATATGCATATAACTTTTAGAAACTTTTCGAAAAGTTATATGGAAAAATATAGTAAAATGGTCATCTATTTTTGCTATTCTAAATTAAAGTAATTAAGCCACAGATAGCATAAAGTTTTTAACACAATCTATAGAAATTATTATGCAACAATACACTTGAAGAAAGAAAATGATTTTACTTTCTTCAAGTGTATTGTTGTATGAGGACATCTATATTTTAAGTGATTTCAATTTTTGGTCTGCATAAGAATATAATAAATATGCAATGAAATCGTCTTATTTATCCTTAAGTGATGAAATAAAATCATCGATCATTACTTGAAAGCTTTCATCTATATTTATTTCACCCTGGAAATATCCAAAAGCATGTAAAGATACAAAACCATGTAGAAGACTTCGTAAGGTTCGGCTCTTATGAACCAAGAGAATTTCATCTTTAATATAAAATTCTAAAAGCTGACGAATAATATGAGTAGTTTCTCTTGCTAAACGAAACAATTCAGTATTTTCTGTACTTGGAATACTAATAAAAAGCCCATAAGCAACGGTATTTTCAAAAGCAAATTCTTTATAAATAGAGGCATATTCCATTATAGCATCGTCTCCGCTCTTGCCAACTAATCTATGCATTAATTTCACATTCAATTCATTTAAAAGATACACAGTCATTTCTGTTTTTAGGTTATCCATATTAGTAAAATAATTATATAAAGATTGGTATTTTATATTTAATTCCTTTGCAATTTTTTGAAAGGTGACTTGATTAATGCCAATTTCATCTGCCAAAGAAAAAGCAATTTTAATAATTCTTTCTTTTGTTAAATTTCTTTTTTGCATTCGATTTTCACTCCTATAATCTTACGTTATAATAGTAGTTTAACATTATAAAATGTACTTATCAAATTATAATTATAAACTATAATCTATATTTTATAATTTACAAACTATAAAATATAGTTTATAATAAAAGTGCGGATATGAGATGACTAAAAAAATAAATAATGCACAATTTAGTGTTGTGTTATTTAATAAGACTTTTGTTGCATATTATTCTATTTTATATTGTGTTATAAATTAGGATAATTATTATCAAAAAATTTTATCATATATTAATTTATACAAAAGAGAGGAGTATATTTATGGAAATGTGGAGGAAGAATTTAATAGTATGTTGGTTTGGAATATTTGTGGCTGCTATAGGAATGAGCCAGATTGCCCCAGTATTACCACTTTACATACAACATCTTGGTGTTCAAGATACAGCAACAATTACAAAAATTTCAGGAATTGCCTTTGGGATTACGTTTATAATTTCTGCTATTTTTTCACCAATTTGGGGAAGTGCAGCTGATAAATATGGACGAAAGCCAATGATACTTAGAGCAAGCCTTGGTATGGCAATAACCATAGGCTGCATGGGGTTTGCACCAAACGTGTATATACTCATAGGCTTAAGGTTGCTTCAAGGAGTAATTACTGGTTACAGTACAGCCTGTACTGCACTAATTGCAACTCAAACTGATAAGGAACATGCGGGATATGCGTTAGGTACACTATCAACAGCAAGTATTGCAGGTTCTTTACTAGGCCCAACAGTTGGTGGTTTTATAGATGAGATATTAGGACTACAAAGTGTATTTTTCATAACAGGGGCTTTACTTTTAATTTCATTTATTACAACGCTTATATTTGTGAAAGAATCCTTTGTTAGAGAAGAGAAAAAGGTACTTACTATTAAAGAAATTTGGAGTTCTGTTCCACAAAAAAGCTTAACTGTTACAATGTTTTTAACTTTCTTTATATTATCTGTAGCATTGTATTCTGTAGAACCAATTGTAACAATATATGTTAAGCAGTTATCTAATAATAGTTCACATATCGCCCTTCTAGCGGGAATTACATTTTCAGCTTCTGGTCTTGCAAATATAATTGCTGCTCCAAGGCTTGGAAAACTTTCAGATAAGATAGGAGCTCATAAAGTAATGTTAGCATGTCTTATAGGTGCGGTGATTATTTTTATACCACAAGCTTTTGTACAAAATACTTGGCAGTTAATGGGACTTCGATTTCTATTAGGACTAGCATCTGCGGGGCTTAATCCATCTGTAAATATTATATTAAAAAAAATAACACCGTCTTCTCTTACTGGCAGAGTATTTGGTTTTAATATGTCAGCAGGATATTTGGGAGTATTTGGAGGTTCAGTCTTAGGTGGGCAGATTGCAGGAATTTTAGGAATGCAATATGTATTCTTTGTTACAAGTGCGTTGTTACTTGCAAATGCAATTTGGGTTTACTTTAAGGTTTATAAAAAACTTAGTTTAAGCGAATAATTATTAGATTATGGAATTATTAATTTTCATAGCAAGTATTTAAACAATTCTTATTTAATAGATAATTAATTCTATAAAAAATAAAATTTAAAAGGAGATATGAATGAATATGGAAAATATAAAATTAAATGAAAATGAATTTATTAATGCAGAAAAAAGTGCTCTTGTACTTATAGACTTACAAAATGGAATTGCATCTAGAGAGCTTTCCCCTTCACCTTATACAAGTGAAGAAGTTATCCAAAATGCAAGCAAGTTAGTTAAGACGTTTAGCGATAAAGGTGCATTTATAGTTCTTGTAAGAGTGTCTACTATAGACGGTAAAGATATGGTTAAACCAAAAACTGATTTAAAGGCTGCTGGGATGAAATATCCAGAAGGCTGGGATAACCTTGTACCTGAAATAGCAGATACTAAGAATGCACATATTATTACTAAGAAACAATGGGGAGCATTTTATGGTACTGACCTAGACTTACAATTAAGACGTCGAGGAATTGATACTATTATATTAGGTGGGGTTTCTACTAACATTGGTGTGGATACTACAGCAAGAGAGGCTTATCAACATGGATATAATCAAATTTTTGCAGAAGATGCAATGTCAGCTATAACTAAAGAAGAACATGATTATGTTTGTAAGTATATCTTCCCTAGGATAGGCAAAATTAGAACGACAAAAGAAATAATTTCATCATTAAAATAAAATGAAAACTTAAATATCAAAAAAGATTGGAGAATTAAGATGAAAATTAAATGGTTTGGTCAATCATGTTTTATGATAACATCTAAAAGTGGAATAAAAGTATTAACAGATCCATATAAGAAAATGCTTGGTTATAAGCTGTCTGAAATGGAAGCTGATATAGTATCTACAAGTCACGATCATAGTGACCATAATAACACAAGTATAGTCAAGAGTAGTTTCGTACACATAAATGAGCCGGGAAGTTTTTCAGAACATGGAATAGAAATAAAAGGTGTCCAAACATTTCATGATAAAACTTCTGGATCTAAGAGAGGGAAAAATACTATATATAATTTTAAGATTGATGATATAAATATTTGTCATTGTGGTGATCTTGGACATCTTCTAAATTTCAATCAGATAGAGGAGTTAGGAAATGTAGACATACTACTTCTTCCTGTTGGGGGATTAGCCACACTTAATGCAGTTGATGCGGTTCAAGTAATGAAGCAGTTAAACCCAACAATTGTTATACCTATGCACTACAGGACAAAAGCACTAGGGCTAGTTGGTTATATCTTTGGAAAGGTTGATAAATTCATTTCAGCTTCAGGACTAAAAGCAAAAGAGTATGAAAAGCTTGAATTAAGCAAAGCAAATATTAAGGATTATTCAGGGATTGCTGTGCTTAAATATGATTAGAATTTACGTACAAAATTAATAATTAATGAAACGTAACAGATGAGCAATGCTTAAGATATAATTCATCTATATATTAGAAACGTATAAATTTCGTATCATAAAATAATACTAGATATCATAGATAGAATTTTTATAATTCTATCTGTATAAGTTTAAATAATGAGATTACATCACTATTATTTACATGAAGACGAACTTAAAATATGCAATGTGAACTATTTAATTTAACTTATATATGATATAGAATGTACGAAATTAATATGAGGAGAATAAGATGAACATCTTAAAGAAAACAACTTCAATAAGTATAATATTTTTTATTATAATAGCTGTATTATTACAAGGATGTAAGAAAAATTTTAGAAGCATTGAAACTGCCAATACCAAACATACTATTAGAGTTGGTGTGTTATTTAGCAATTACAATATATCTTCTATAAAGTTACTTACTGAAGATATGAAAAAAATTGAACAGGAAAATCTGGGAAAGGTAGAATATACTTTCTATGATGGAAAGGGAGATCAAAAGGTACAGGATGACCAACTTGAAGATATCCTTTCAAAACAAAATGCTGACATTATAACTATAGACATAGTGGATGCAACCCATACAAAATATACTATAAATAGAATCAAAGAATTTAATATACCAGTAATTTTTGTTTATAATGCTGAGCAAGAAATGATAAAATCCTATGAAAAAGCTTTTTTGGCAAGCATAAATCCAGCTGAACAAGGAACTTTAGAAGGTGATATTATTGTAAATGCATGGAATAAGAATAAAAGAGCCATAGATAAAAATGGAGATAATATACTAAGCTATATTATGTTATTAGGCTCACCCGATAATGTAATTTCTATCAACAGAGCAAAATATTATGCTTTGAAAATAAATAGCAGTAATATACAAAGTAATAAAATTGGCGAGAAATTTTGTTATTGGGATCAGGATGTGGCTAAAAATGATGTAGATGAATTTTTTTTAAGATTTGGAAATAGAATAGAAGCAATAATTACTGTTGAAGATGGTATGGCTATAGGTGCTATAAAATCTTTGCAGGAACATGGTTATAATTTAGGAAATAATGAAAAAAAGATAGTTGTCATTGGATGTGATGGTATACCAGAAGCGTTGGATTTAATAAAAAAAGGAGAAATGACAGGTACTGTTGTTACAAATACATATAGTGTTGCTAAAGATTTTTACACATTTGAAATGAATATATACAATAATAAAAATATTATTGAAGGAACAAACTGCACAATTGATAGTACTGGAAAATTAGTAACTATTCCTCTCGATGGAGTAGTCACTAATTTAGACTAAATTTATATTATAAAAGTCTATTTCATATACTATAATGATGTTAATGGATGGTGATTGCAAAAGCAATCTATACCTGTTTATGTATTATTATGAAATGTTTTATATTCATAATAATACATAAACAGGTATTTTTTTTATACATGATTGCAAATGTTAGTATGATAGTATAAAAATTATATTTAGCGTTTATTATATAAGAATCAAATTACTATAAAGGGTGGTGTACAATGGTAATTTATAAAATTTTCAATAATAATGCTGTAGTAATTAAAGATGAAAATAATACAGAAAAAATTGTTGCTTGATGTGAACTTGCATTTTATTGGTATAAAAAAGTTATTGAAATGAAGGAGAAGAATTAGAATAAAAAAAGTCTACTTAAATTTTTAAATGTAGAAGAAAATGAGTAACATAAGATTTAGTTAATTCATACTATATAACATAAAGATAACTTTATAGTTATTAAAAAAACAAAAGAGGTGTTATGTATGAATTCTTATATAAATGAATCATATAATGGTCATAGCTATTACAAAATTAGCGCATCAAGAAGTAATTCGAATGTATCAGGAAGCAATTCTAGAAGTAATTCAAATAGCAATTCCAATAGTAATTCAAGTAGATCCAATAGTAATTCAAGTAGCTCAAGAAGCCATTCAAGCAGTAGATCAAATAGTAGTTCAAATAGTAGTTCAAGATCATGGAGTAATCCAAGTAGATCAAGTGAGTCATATAGCAGACCATATAGTGAATCATATAGCCGATAATATTTAAGATAAAATGGCGATAAGATTTTATTATGGATAGGTATTATGAGGTAGGAGAAAAGGTAAGTGGATACTCTGTTCTTAAAATAATAGGTGAAGGCAGATATGGAATTGCATATTTAGGTGTCAATAACGAAGATGAAAAATGTGTAATAAAGCAATTAAAGAAAGAAATGCTTGAGGAAACTAGAAAAAAGTTGTTTTATGAAGAGAAAATATTGCAAGATTTAAACTATCCTAATTTTCCTAAATTTATATCAAAATTTAAAGATGAAGATAGGGAAGGCTATATATTAGAATATGTGGAAGGAAAAGTATTTCAAGATTTATTAGCTAGAGAACAATATGAATTTAGCAAAAATGAGATTTATAAAGTTGGGAGCCAGCTTTTAGATCTAGTTGAGATACTGCATAATAATAATATAGTACACCGAGATATAAGGCCCACTAATGTAATTTTGAAAGAAAATGGAGATATAGCATTAATTGATTTTGGATTAGCTCGAATTATTGATAATAAAAGGTATGTAAAAGATGTGGATTATTGGTTTATAGGTGACTTTTTAATTCATTTGTATTATTCATCTTATAAAGAAACAGATGAAGAAGAAAAACCCTGGTTTGAAGAACTTGACTTAAATTTAGAGGAAAAGATTTTCTTAAAGAAACTAATGAATATTGAAGAGAGTTACAAAAGCATTGGAGAGATAAAAGAACAACTTGATAAAATTAAAAATGTAAATTGATATTAAAGATGGACCATGTGATTGAGGAGACTTTTACTAATATCACATGGTTTATCTCCTAATAGAACTCAAAAGATTAAATTGAGGAGGTATTATTATGCCAAATTCAATCAAGATATTAGGAATTTATCCGAAAACCTTCGTAGCAAATTTATATTCAGAAAGACCTTTTAGAATGATTGGGTTAATAGACGTTAGTATTGAATATATATACGGAATAGAGAGAGTTACTTTAGCTTATTTTAGATCATCAGGAACTAATAGTGGAAAGATAAAAGGCTTATGGTATCCTATTGTTGGAATAAAAACTCATACAGGAAGATTTACGGAATTTACAGAGTATTTAAATTTTGTCTTAACAAATACTACAAGAAGAGGAATGGCAGAAGAAGGCTGGCTGGCTAAATCTTTATTTTTTTTCAGCCAAGATGATGAAAATCCTATAATTAGAGGCTTCTCAAACGGAAAACATTATGAAAGTCTTTTAAAAATAGGAGAAACTTTAAGAGATTTATATGAAAATAATAAATATGATGAAATGTATTCATTAGACGCTGATGAATTAAACTTAGTAGTAACTTCAAAACAAATATATCAAGATAATGAGCATACTCAAAGAGAAAATTTCGAGAAATTCATAGAAGATATATTTAATGAAGATTAGTAATATGTTAGATCAATTATGTAAATAAAAGTTTATTAATAATTCTTGTATAGAGAAAATTTAAATCTATTAATACAAGAACAAGTACAGGCATTATAGTTTAAAATTATTAATTTTGAATTTAATGCCTTATTTTTATTATAGGGTAAGTATTAATTTTTAACATAAATGGAATATAATAAAGATATAAAATAAAGAGCAAAATAGTAAAAATAAAGTTAGTTATATACTAGCAGGCAAATGATATAAATCATAAGGAGGAGTTATGAAGGATACAAAGAAATATCTTCAAGTATATGGTGATTTTAAAATGAGAAAGCTTACAGAAGATGACTTGGAGCAGTTTAATGGGCTTTTGCGTTATGCTTTTCAGATAACCATGGAGGAACTTTTGCGCTCTGGCTGGACAGAAGATCAAATTATGAGAGCTAAAATGCCAATTCTTAAAAATGCTTATGTGCTTGGATGGTTTTATCATGAAAAATTAGCTTCAATGATTGTAGTATATTCAATGAAGGTGAATATTCATGATAATATTTGTAAGATGGGCGGGGTTACTGGAGTGGCTACTTATCCAGAGTATACAGGTAAAGGATTAATTCATTCACTAATCAAACAAGTTATTACTCATATGCATAAGGAAGGGCAAACAATTTCTTTTTTATATCCATATTCTATACCTCTTTATAGAAAACATGGTTGGGAAATAATTTCTGATAAAATTACTTTCAGAATAAAGGATTCTCAGCTCCCTAAAAAAAGACTTGTAGAAGGTATGATGGAACGTGTGGATTTAGAATGCGAGGATCTTTCAAATGTGCATGATTATTTCTCGATGCAGCGTCATGGAGCAATGATTCGTGATGAACTAGCGTGGGATGAATATTGGCGCTGGGATAGTGATGATATTATAGCAGCTATTTATTATAATAAAAATCACAAGCCTCTTGGATATTTAATCTATTATATTAGAAATGATACATTTTATATTAAAGAAATGGTCTATTTAAATACAGAAGCACATCATGGAATTTGGAATTATATAAGTGCTCATTATTCAATGGTAAATGAAGTGAAAGGGTATAACTATTCTGGAGAACCAATGGCTTTTTTGTTTGAAGATAGTGAAATAGTTGAAACTATTGAACCTTATTTTATGGCGAGGATCATAAATGTTCAGGAATTTATTTTAAGATACACTTTTTTAGATAAGTCAAAGAATTTAAAAATTAATTTTAAGATAAATGATCCAATAGCTTCATGGAACAATGGAACATTTAGTATTTATTGGAGAGATGAAGAAACAGTATGTGAAAAAATTGAAGAGACTCATGCTGCAAACCTAGTAGAAATGGATATTCAAACTTTAACAACCATGCTAATGGGATATAAGCGTCCTACGTTCTTATATGAATGTGGGAGAATGCAAACAGAATATTATATGTTAAAAGTTTTAGAACAGCTGATACCAGTAGAAAAACCTTATTTTTCGGATTATTTTTAATTATATGAAATAGTGATTGTGCCTAAGAACTAATACACCACTATATATTTAATGATAAAGATTAGTTTAAATATAAATTAAAAATTGAAGTTAAAAAGTATCCCTGATTTTAAATTTTGGGGATACTTTTTAGCCTATAAAATGAAGTTAATTATAAGTTTACATTAAACTTTTTCTGAACTGAGTCTATTATATTTAATGCAAAAGCGTATTGGAAATCGGTTTTTGAAGTTGCATTTGAGAGTAAAGTAAAAAAGGCGGATTTATTACATTTATGAATATTTCTATAGTAATCTCGTGAAATTCTCCAATATTTTTGTGGGAAACAAATATATGAAATTAGGTACCTTAGATCTGAATCTGTTAATCTAGAGGATTCGTTGTAAGTATTTAACACAGATAAAGCTAAATCAACATCCCATTTCGTATTTTCTCGTTTTAGCAGCCGGCGCATGAAATATGCAAGGTCTTTTGCGCAATAATCCATTTTACATTTATCAAAATCTATTACCCAAGGATCAAGATCTGTTGGAAAGATTAAATTTTTATTTACATAATCACCATGACATAAAGATTTACTTAAATTAGAAGTATCAATTTTGTTTGATATATCTAGTGAAATTTTTGCAAGACGCAAATTCAAGTCAAAGTTTGAAATAAATTGTCTTGAAAAAGTATCTTTATATTTAAAAGATTCATTTGAAGCATGAAGTAAATCTTGAAAATGTTTTAAGGTTGATATGTAATAATCTTCAAAACTTTCTTTTTGTGAACTACCTATAATAGGTTGAAAATTTCGAGATTTTAAATGAATAGCAGAAAGTTTTTTTACAGATATCATAACATGATTCATATTGTCAAAACTGCATTTTTCACCTTCTATCCAAGGAGTTAATATAAACAGCATATCTTGGTAGGATACAAAGCGATTATTATCAATAGTAGGTAAAAGTTTTGGAACTCTTATATTATTTCTATATAACCATTCAATAGCAGAATATACGTAGAGCAGGTCTCTTAGATTATAGTAAACTTTTTTCAAACAATAACTTTTTTCTCCAGAATCTATTCTATATACCGCTCTCTGTTTATCAGTGTCTTTAAATTTTACTATTGAAATTCTTGAGTTTTGTAAATTATAATACGGCAAAACATTTTGTTTTACGATTTCAGGTGAAAGATTAGAATCTTGTAAAGATAAAGTTTCAGTATTCATAAGTACACTCCTTCATAAAGAGATTGTTTAATTTAGTTCATATGCAAGATAAAAAACTTCATTAATAAATAATATTAAAATAATTTTACTAATATACTTAAAGTATTTGATAAAATTATAAAATTTCATATGTAAAGGATATTATTTTCAAATAATTTGCAAATAATAAATATAGGCAATAAATAGAGGAATATAATGATAAAGATAGAATACATAAAAAGAGGTGAGAATATATGAATGTGAGGGAAAAAATTCAGAATTTTGAAAACTTGACATTGATTAAAGAAGCAGCCTTTTCAAAGCATTCTCGAGGAAGAAAAATTAAGGAAGAGGATGATGATATCAGAACTTGCTATATGCTTGATAGAGATAGAATTATCCATAGTAAATCATTTAGAAGATTGAAACATAAGACACAAGTTTATATAAAAACATTCGGTGATCATTATAGAACTAGACTAACTCATACGTTAGAGGTATCTCAAGTTGCACGAAATATTGGTATTGGAATTGGATTAAATGAAAATTTAATTGAAGCAATAGCGTTAGGTCATGATTTAGGGCATGTTGCATTTGCACATATTGGTGAAGAAGTATTAAACGAATATTTAAAGAATGGTTTTAGGCATAATGAACAAAGTGTGAGGGTAGTAACAAAACTTGAAAATGACGGCTTAGGATTAAACTTAACTGAAGAAGTGATAAATGGAATATTACATCATAGTGGACTTGGGACAATAGAGGATATACTTACTTTAGAGGGAGTTGTAGTTAAGCTTAGTGATAAAATGGCTTATCTAAATCATGATATTGATGATTCCATAAGAGCAGGTTTATTAAGCAAAGAGCAAATACCAAAAGAAATAGTTAAAGTTTTAGGGGATGATTCAAGTCAAAGATTAAATACATTGATTAAAGATTGTGTAAAAACTTCAACATATAATATAAACAATGAAATCAAAGAAGTTGGATTGAGTAAAGAAATTAATGAAGCAATGATAGAATTAAGAAAGTTTATGTTTAAAAATATATATTTAGGAGAGAAATTGAAAGAAGAGAGAGTTAAAGCACAATTTATAGTTAGACAATTAATTGAGTATTTTGAAAAAAATCCAGAAGAAATGCCTCGAATTTATTTGAAAATAACAGAAGAGGAAGGATTGAAGAGAGGTGTAGCAGATTATATTGCAGGAATGAGTGATGATTATTGTTTATTACTCTTTAATAAGATATTTGTGCCTAAATTAGTTATAGATTAACGGCAAATTATAATTTATAAGGCAATATTTAAAAGAATATATATAAATAAAATTTTTTTTATTAGAGGAATAGTCATTTAAAAATAAAAAGAGGATTTTAAAATAAAAAAAAGAATTATTTAATAGCAATGTTATTCAATAAAAAGTATTTTTAGACGGGTTGCACCTATAATTAAAATAAATAAAAAATTTATAATATTTTTAGAAGGAAAACTCGTTATTATGTCGAATAATATATAATTGCTGAAAAAATCAGCAGGAAGGAGATGTCTCCTTGCAAATACCAGAGGAAGTAATTCAAAGTATAAAAGAGCAGAATGATATTGTTGATATTATTTCAGAGGATGTAAGATTAAAAAAGTCAGGTAGAAATTACATGGGATTGTGTCCGTTTCATAATGATAAATCCCCGTCATTCAGTGTTTCAAGCGAGAAGCAAATATATAAGTGCTTTTCATGTGGTGAAGCAGGAAACGTATTTACTTTTGTCATGAAGTACAAAAAATTTACATTTGTGGAAGCAGCAAAGTATTTAGCGGATAAAGCTAATATTGTATTAAGATTAAAAGAAGAGGAAAACACTGCAGTTTCAAGAAAAAGAGATCTTTTATATAAAATAAATGTTGAAGCGGCTAGATACTATTTTGCTAATCTGCAAAAAAATAAAATGGCAAAAGAATATTTTCTAAGAAGAGGAATTAAAGAGGAAACTATAAAAAGGTTTGGATTAGGTTATTCCTTGAATGACTGGCAGGGATTAATAAGTTATCTAAGGACAAAAGGATATAAAAATGACTTATTGATCGAAGCAGGATTAGCGTCTAAGAGCGAGAAGAGTGGAAATATATTTGACAAATTTAGAAATAGAGTAATGTTTCCAGTATTTGATGCAAAGGGAAAAGTTATTGGATTTGGAGGCAGGGTTTTAGATGATTCAAAACCAAAATATTTAAATTCACCAGAGACAAAAGTTTTCCAAAAGGGAATTAATCTTTATGGATTAAATTTTGCAATTAAAAATCAGCTGCAAGAAGATTATATCATCATAGTTGAAGGATATATGGATTTAATATCGCTTCATCAATATGGAATAACTAATGTTGTGGCATCACTTGGAACAGCTCTTACTGTAAACCAGGCAAGACTTCTTAAAAGATATGTGAGTAAGGTTATAATCTCTTATGATGCTGATTTAGCAGGACAAAATGCAACTTTAAGAGGATTAGAAATCTTGAGAAATGCTGGCTTTGATGTGAAAGTATTAACGGTACCACAAGGAAAAGATCCAGATGAATTTGTAAGAAACAATGGGAAAGAGGCATTTTTAAAATTAACAAAAGACGCATTGCCATTAATTGAATATAAGATAAAAAAGGCAGAGCAAGGTATAAATTTAAAAAATGGAAATGAATTAGTACAATATGGAGAAAAAATTGCTGAAATTTTAGCGGATTTGAATCCAGTAGAAAAAGATGTATATATAAAGAAAATTTCGGAGGAAACATCAATTAAGGAACAGGCATTATATGACTTACTTTCACAAGTAATAGCAAAAAAACAAAAAGAAGACAATTTTGTGAATAAAAAGGAATATGATGGAACAAAATTATATGTAGAACCAGCATATTTAAAGGCTGAAAGAGCTTTGCTAAAGTTGATGTTTGAAGAGGAATTCTATGATGAACTCAATAATGTTATAAATGTTGGAGATTTTGTAATAGAAGCACATAATAAAATTTATTCATTAATATTACAAGGTAAAAAAGAAGATACTAAAGATATAAAATTATATTTAGAAAGCAGATGCAATGATATTGAAAGTTCAAAAGAATTAATAAAAATAAAGGAACATGAAATTCTAGCTGTTGCTGATAAAAATAGGATTATTAATGATTATCTAATGGAAGTTAAAAATTTTAAACTTAAATTAAAAATTGAAGAATTAAAGAAAAAGCAAAACAGATTTGAAAAAGAAGGGAATATTGAGGAATCTATAAAAATAGCGATAGAACTCACTAAATTATCAGAAGCACTTAAAAAGGGAGAGAGAGGTTAAAGGTTATGACGGAAGGAGGCAATAATAATATGGAACAAAAGGCAAATGGAAAAGTGATAAAGCCGAAAGATGACAAGAAAGATAAAAATGCTAAAATGGCAGCTGTAAAAGAGTTAATTGACAAAGGTAAAAAGAATGGTTCATTAACATATAAAGAAATAATGGAAGCTATGGATCACATTGATTTAAGTCCAGAGCAAATAGAAAAGATATATGAAGTTTTAGAAATGACAGGTGTTGAAGTCATAGGCGATGTTAATGATAATAGCGTTGAAGAGGAAGAAGAAATTGATTTATCAGTACCAGAAGGTATTGCAATAGATGACCCAGTTAGAATGTACCTAAAGGAAATTGGAAAGGTACCTTTATTGTCTTCTGAACAAGAAATAACTTATGCTAGAGAAATAGAAGAAGGAAACCAAAAGGCTAAGAAGAAATTAGCTGAAGCAAATTTAAGATTAGTTGTAAGTATAGCTAAAAGATATGTTGGAAGAGGAATGCTATTCTTGGATTTAATTCAAGAAGGAAATTTAGGACTTATTAAAGCCGTTGAAAAGTTTGATTATAGAAAAGGCTATAAGTTTTCAACTTATGCTACTTGGTGGATTAGGCAAGCAATAACAAGAGCTATTGCTGACCAGGCTAGGACAATAAGAATACCAGTCCACATGGTAGAAACTATAAATAAACTTATAAGAGTACAAAGACAATTATTGCAGGAATTAGGAAGAGATCCATTTCCAGAAGAAATTTCAAAAGTTATGGAGCTCCCAGTAGATAAGGTTAGAGAAATTCAAAAGATTGCTCAAGAACCAGTTTCATTAGAAACTCCAATAGGTGAAGAAGAAGATTCACATTTAGGAGATTTTATTCCAGATGATGAAGCACCAGCACCAGCTGAAGCAGCGGCATTTACAATGCTTAAAGAGCAATTAATAAATGTATTAGATACATTAACTCCAAGAGAGGAGAAAGTATTAAGACTAAGATTTGGACTTGATGATGGAAGAGCTAGAACTCTTGAAGAAGTAGGTAAGGAATTCAATGTTACAAGAGAAAGAATTAGACAAATTGAAGCTAAAGCTTTAAGAAAGTTAAGACATCCATCAAGAAGCAAGAAATTAAAGGATTATTTAGATTAGTCAGCTAAGAGGAAATTTTACAGCTTAGTAATTTGAATTTAATTGAAGTTATAAAGTTATATTAATGCACAATGTACAATACGAAATTCACAATTAGGAAATAGAGTATATCGCTCTTAATTATTCTTAATTATGTATTAAAGATTGTTCATTGTGCATTATACATTATAAATCAGAAAGAGGTAATTATGGAAGTAAGTAAAAGATTAGCTTGGATTATGGAAAAGATGGATAAGGTTCAAGTTGCAATGGATGTTGGAACAGATCATGGATATATACCAATTAATTTAGTAAAAAGAGATATGGTTAATAAAGTTATTGCATCAGATATAAATAAAGAACCTCTAAACAAGGCCAGAATTAATGCATCGTTAGAAGGTGTCATGGATAAAATAGATTTAAGACTTGGAGGAGGCTTAGAACCCTTAAGAATTAAGGAAGCAGAAGTAGTATTAATTGCAGGAATGGGTGGAAATTTAATTAGAGATATATTAGAAAAAGATTTGGAAAAAGTAAAACACTTGAAGTATCTATTGCTACAACCAGCTCAAAATCCTGAAATACTACGAGAATATCTATATAATAATGACTATGAAATTATAGATGAAGATATATGCTTAGATGAAAACAAATATTATGAAATATTTAAAGTAAGATATAAGAAGAGAGATTATATATCGTTAGAAAATATATTTTATGAAATAAGTCCTATAATGTTAAATAGAAAATTACCTTTGTTAAAAGCATATATAGAAAGTAAAATTGAGAAAAATAAAAAGATTATGGATTTTATTAAAGATAATACTGAGCATGCAGCAATGCGAAAAAGCGAATTATTAGAGAAAAATAAAAAATTACAAGGGTTATTAAAGAATTTCTAGGTGGTGTAATTATGAGTACAGTATCAAATATAATACGGGAAATTGAGGAATTTGCTCCGAAATTTTTAAAGGAAGATTATGATAATGTGGGATTAATGGTTGGAGATGAAAATAAGATAGTTAAAAAGGTTCTTTTAGGTTTAGATTGTACAAATGAAGTTATTAAGGAAGCAATAGAGCTTGATGCAGATTTGATTTTGACTCATCATCCATTGTTATTTAAAAGGCCTAAGAGCATAGTTAAAGGAGATCTTACAGGGGAGAAAGTTATAACTTTAATTAAGGAAGATATAGCTTTATATTCATGTCATACTAATTTAGATAGTACAAATGGCGGAATTAATGATACAATCGTGAAGATGCTTGGATTTACTTCGGAGGGAATAATAGAAGTAAATGAATCTAGAAATTACAAGGATTGTGGAATTGGAAGAATAGTTAAGCTTAAGAATGAAGCTTCATTCTCTGATATTATAGAGCTCGTTAAACACAATTTGGGTGTAGGTCATATGAGAGTTGTTAGAGGTTCTGATAAAGTAAAAACATTGGCAATAATAAATGGCAGTGGGCAAGATCTTTTTTATAAGGCAAAAAATCTTGGAGCTAACTGCATAATAACAGGGGATACAACTTATCATTTTGCATCAGACTTTAAGGAATTAGGTATAAGTATAATAGATGCAGGGCACTTCTGCACAGAATATCTTGTGTTTCTTAAAGTCTTAGAATTTTTGAAGGAGATATTTAAAGATGTTGAATTTTTAACATCAAAGAAAAGTGCTGATCCATACGAATTTATTTAATTCTAAAAATGAGATTATATTTATTATGTATATGTGATAAGTATAATTTTGTATCTGTTTTGTAAATGGGAATTTCTAGAAAATAATTAACTAAAATAGAATATATATGCATATACTTATATTGTAATAATAATTTTGTGGTGAGTTATGAGTAAAAACGATGATTCAAGCAAATTTGGAGAGCAATTAAAAGATGATTTTAAAAGCATATTTAAACATAGTAAGCTGGCAATGGGAAATATTTTTAGAGGATCAGGTAGAAAAAGTTCATGGGCAGGTTTAAATAGAGGTTTTTCACCTTTTTTTAGTAAGAATCCATTTTGGTGTTTATTTTATCCTAAAATAATAGTGGCAGCAATAATACTTTTAACATTATTACTATGCGGTGTAAGTATATATGGATTGATTATAATAATTTTACTAGCAGTAATTTTTATTTTAATATGAGAAAACATATATGCTTAATTTAAGTGATTTATGATATAAGATTAATATATATGTTAAAATAATAAAATTACATATGGGAAGTCTATAGGTTAAATAAATATCCAGATGTAAAATGTATAACTAATTGCAACATATAAAATACAAATATTGATCTTATAGAGAAAAATTAGCTGACTGTAAGTGGGAAGTTTTAATATGAGATTTTGTAATATACAGAAATTGCCTTTTGAAATATATTTGCATATTGAAAGGAAGTATGTTAAGATATATTTTGCGAGTGAGACGTGCAATCGCTGCTAGACTTAGATCTAGGAGAGGAAAGTCCGAGCTCCATAGGGCAGGGTGCTGGATAACGTCCAGTCAAGGCGACTTGAAGGAAAGTGCAACAGAGATATACCGCCTAAGTTTACTTAGGTAAGGGTGGAAAGGTGATGGTAAGAGCTCACCAGCGTGATGGAGACTTCACGGCTATGTAAACCCCACTTGGAGCAAGACCGAATAGGGAGGCAATTAAGGGGCTGCCCGTCCCGCCTCCGGGTGCGTCGCTTGAGCTTACTGGCAACGGTAAGCCTAGATAGATGATTGCTTAATACAGAACTCGGCTTATGGCTTATCTCGCAACAAGGTAAATGAATGGCTAAGCGG